>NZ_JBFTND010000221.1:0-16384 GCF_056397305.1 Cupriavidus sp. 05N40 | reverse complement strand
GCCCTGGGCCGAGCTCGACGCCTTCAGCGCCAGCGGCCTGTGGGGCATCACGGTGCCGCGCGAGTTCGGCGGCGCCGGCGTCTGCACCGTGACGCTGGCCGAGGTGATCGCCACCATCGCCGGCGCCGACGGCTCGCTGGGGCAGATCCCGCAGAACCATTTCTATGCGCTGGAAGTGCTGCGCGTGGGCGGCAGCGAAGCGCAGAAGCGCTTCTTCTACGCACGCGCGCTGGCCGGCGAACGCTTCGGCAACGCGCTTGCCGAGATCGGCCACAAGGACTTCAAGCGCCGCACCCGGCTCAGCCCCGACGGCGACGGCTGGCGCGTGGACGGCAAGAAGTTCTATTGCACCGGCGCGCTCTATGCGCACTGGATCCCCACGCTGGTGGTGGCCGAGCAGGACGGCCGCGAGGTCACGCTGCTGGCGGTCGTTCCGCGCACCGCGCCGGGCGTGACCATCACCGACGACTGGGACGGCTTCGGCCAGCGCATCACCGGCAGTGGCTCTGTCACGTTCGAGAACGTGCGCGTGGAGGCGGACTGGGTGGTGCCCTTCCTGGCCTCCTTCGAGCAGCCCACCACCATCGGCCCGGTGGCGCAGATCATGCACGCCGCCATCGACCTCGGCATCGGCCGCGGCGCCTTCGAGGCCACGCTGCCCTTCGTGCGCGAGCAGTCGCGCCCGTGGCTGGATGCCGGCGTGGCGCGCGCCGCGGACGATCCGCTGACCATCCACCAGGTGGGCGAGGTGGCGGTGCGCCTGCGCGCGGCCGAAGCGCTGCTGCGCCGCGCCGGGCGCATCGTCGACGTGGCCCAGGCCGCGCCGGACGAGCGCAGCGTGGCCGCGGCCTCGATCGCCGTGGCCGAGGCGCGCGCGCTCACCACCACCGCATCGCTGCTGGCCGGCAGCAAGCTGTTCGAGCTGGCCGGCACCAGCGCCACGCTCGATGGCCTGGGGCTGGACCGCTTCTGGCGCAACGCACGCACTCACACGCTGCATGACCCGGTGCGCTGGAAGTACCACGCGGTCGGCAACTACTACCTCAACGACCGCCTTCCCACCCGGCACGGAGCCCTCTGATGGCACGCAAGCAAATCCTGCTCAACGCCTTCAACATGAACTGCGTGGGCCATATCAACCACGGCCTGTGGACGCATCCGCGCGACCGCTCCATCGACTACAACACGATCGAATACTGGACCGGCCAGGCGCGCACGCTCGAGCGCGGCCTGTTCGACGGCCTGTTCATCGCGGACATCGTGGGCGTGTACGACATCTACCAGGGCAACGTGGACGTGACGCTGCGCGAATCGATCCAGTTGCCGGTCAACGACCCGCTGCTGCTGGTATCGGCGATGGCCGCCGTGACGCAGCACCTGGGCTTCGGCGTCACCGTCAACCTCACCTACGAGCAGCCCTACCTGCTGGCGCGGCGCTTCTCCACGCTTGACCACCTCACGCGCGGGCGCGTGGGCTGGAATATCGTCACCGGCTACCTGGACAGCGCCGCGCGCGCGATGGGACTGGACAACCAGATCGCCCACGACGAGCGCTACGACCGCGCCGACGAATACCTGGAGGTGCTCTACAAGCTGTGGGAAGGCAGCTGGGAAGACGACGCGGTGCGGCGCGACAAGGCCGCGCGCGTGTTTGCCGACCCCGGCCGCGTGCACAAGGTGAACCACCAGGGCAAGTACTACAAGGTCGAGGGCTGTCACCTGGCCGAGCCGTCGCCGCAGCGCACGCCGGTGCTGTTCCAGGCCGGCAGCTCGGGGCGCGGCCAGCAATTCGCCGCGCGCCACGCCGAATGCGTATTCATCTCGCCGCCCAGCAAGGAAGCCGCGCGCAACACCGTGCGCGCGCTGCGCGAGCAACTGATGGCGGCCGGCCGCCGGCCCGACGATATCAAGGTATTCGCCGGCGCCGCCGTGGTGGCGGGCCGCACCAATGCCGAGGCGCGCCAGAAACACGCCGACTACAAGGACTACGCCAGCCGCGAGGCTGGCCTCGCCCACTTCGCCGCCAGCACCGGCGTGGACTTCGGCCGCTACGACCTCGACGCACCGGTCGACTACAACGGCGGCAACGCCATTGAATCCGCCACGCGCACAGCCCAGCAGCACGGCTGGACGCGCCGGCGGCTGCTGGAGCTGTTCGAGCTGGGCGGGCGCTATCCGGCCATCGTCGGCGACGCCGCGCAGGTGGCCGACGAGCTGCAGTCCTGGATCGACGAGACCGGCATCGACGGCTTCAACCTGAGCCGCACCGTGGTGCCGGAAAGCTACGAGGACTTCGTCGAGCTGGTGGTGCCCGAGCTGCAGAACCGCGGCCTCTACAAGACCCGCTACGCCGAGGGCAGCCTGCGCGGCAAGCTGTTCGGCGAAGGCGATCGCCTGCCGGCGCGCCACGCGGCGGCGCAGTTCCGCCGGCTGTCGGACTAAGGCGGCCGGGCAGGTTTCAAACAACTGCGCAAACAACCGCGCAAGCCACTGCGCATCCACTTCCGTTTCAACCGGGCATCCAAGCAAATGACACTCAAGCGACTGTTGATTTCCGCCCTCGCGGGCTTCTCCCTGGCGACGGCCCTGCATGCCGCCCATGCCGCGCCGCTGCGCATCGGCGTCACCCCGGGCGCGCTGGCCGACTCGGTCGAAGTGGCCGCGGCCGAGGCGCGCAAGCAGGGCCTGGACGTGAAGGTGGTCGAGCTGACCGACTGGACCACGCCGAACGTGGCGCTGGCGTCAGGCGATCTCGACCTCAACTACTTCCAGCACCAGGCCTTCCTCGACAATGCCGTGAAGGAACGCGGCTATGCCTTCAAGAGCGTGGCAGTGGGCGTGTTGCCCAATATCGGCCTGTACTCCAGCCGCATCAAGCGCTTCGACGAGCTCAAGGACKGCGCGCGCGTGGGCGTGGCCAGCGACCCCGTCAACCAGGGCCGCGGCCTGTTGCTGCTGCAGAAAGCCGGGCTGATCAAGCTGCGCGACGGCGTGGGTGCGCGCGGCGGGCTCGACGACATCGTGGCCAACCCGAAGAAACTCAAGTTCGTGGAGATCGAAGGCCCGCAACTGGTACGGGCGCTCGACGACGTGGACCTGGCGCAAGGCTACCCGGCCCACTTCGTCAACGCGGGCAAGCCGCAGATCGCTGGCGCCGGCCTGCTCTATTCCGGCGTGGACGACGTCTACTTTGCCATCCGCTTCGTCAGCCGCCAGGACAATGCCGGCGACCCGCGCATCGCCCGCTTCGTCAGGCTCTACCAGGAGTCGCCGGCCGTGCTGCAGAAGCTGCGCGAGTCCTACGCCAATAACGACAAGCTCTATAGCCTGCCGTGGCGCAAGCAGTGACGCCATGGGCACGCTGACCTTCCTGCGCCGGCTCGGAGCCGCGCCCGACCGGGCGAGCCTGCCCGCCCATGCCGGCAGCCCGCGCGATGCCGCCACGAACACCAGGCAGGCCACGAACGCCGCCGGCGCCGTCGCCTTCCGGCAGGTCTGCAAGGTCTACCACACGCCGGCCGGCGACGTGCATGCGCTGCGCGAGATCGACGTCGACATCCCCGCCGGCGGCGTGTTCGGCATCATCGGTCGCAGCGGCGCCGGCAAGTCCAGCCTGCTGCGCACCATCAACCGGCTGGAAACGCCCAGCAGCGGCAGTGTGCTGGTGGACGGCGCCGACCTTGCCACGCTCGACGCCGCCGCGCTGGTGGCCTTGCGCCGCCGCATCGGCATGATCTTCCAGCACTTCAACCTGCTCTCGGCCAAGACCGTATGGGACAACGTGGCGCTGCCGCTCAAGGTGGCCGGCGTGCCGCGCGCCGAGATCGCGCCGCGGGTAGAGGAACTGCTCGGCCTGGTCGGGCTGGACGGCAAGCAGTACGCCTACCCGGGCCAGCTCTCCGGCGGCCAGAAGCAGCGCGTGGGCATTGCCCGCGCGCTGGTGCACCGGCCGCAGATCCTGCTGTGCGACGAGGCCACCTCGGCGCTGGACCCGGAAACCACGCAGTCCATCCTGGCGCTGCTGCGCGACATCAACCGGCGCTTCGGCCTGACCGTGGTGCTGATCACGCACGAGATGCGCGTGATCCGCGACATCTGCGACCGCGTGCTGGTGCTCGAGGGCGGCCGCATCGCCGAACATGGCCCGGTCTGGGAAGTGTTCGGCAATCCGCGCCATGCCGCCACGCAGGCGCTGCTGCAGCCCCTGCAAGCCGGCCTGCCCGAAGACCTCGCGCAGAAACTGCAGGCCGCGCCGCCGGCGCACGGCGCCTGCGAACAACTGGTCGAGCTGCGCTACAGCGGCGCAGGCGCCGCCCCCGAGCTGGCCGGCATCGCCGCCGCGCTGGGTGGCCGCGTGCGCCTGCTGCACGCCGGCATCGACCGCATCCAGGGCCACAGCCAGGGCCGCCTGCTGCTGGCCGCGCCCGGTACCAGGCTGGCGCCCGAGGCGCTGGCCGCCGCCATCCAGTCCCAACACGCCAAGGTGATCGGCTATGTCCCCACTGACCATTGAACGTATCTGGCAAGGCTTGTTCGATACGCTGACCATGGTCGGCGCCTCGGCACTGGTGGCGGTGGCGCTGGGCATTCCGCTGGCGCTGGTGCTGGTGCTCAGCGCGCCCGGCGGCGTGCTCGCGTCGCCGCGCCTGCACCGCGCCCTGGGCAGCGTGCCCGGCATCGTGGGCGGCTTCACCATCACCGTGGTATCACTGGTAGGCGCGTCGRCCATGGCCGGCGCGGTGGGCGCGGGCGGGCTCGGCGATATCGCCATCYGCTACGGCTACCAGCGCTTCGACACCACCGTGATGGTGGTGGTGATCGTGCTGCTGATCGGCCTGGTCAGCATCATCCAGTGGCTGGGCGACCGCTGCGCGCGGCTGCTGCGGGCGCCCTGAGCGCGGGCCGGGCCGGCAGGGCCCGATACGGCCGACTAACCGGGCGCCTTGAGAATCGTCCCATGCATGCCCGGGGAGAGCGGATTTACGCTCTCTGGCTGGACCGCGAGCGGTTCGCCATGCATGGACCTCATGAAACCTCCGCCTTCAGCACCCCGGACGTCCCGGCACGCTTCAACACCCGGGCGTCTTCGCCCCCGCGCCTTGCGCATGCCGCGAGGCGCGGTTGCCTTCCCCCAGGCGCCTCGCGCACCCGTTTCTATTTCCGCAAGCGTCATATCGGCGCCGCCATCCGCAACCCCAGCGTGCCGGCGTGTGCATCGCGCGGACGCGACTTAACGTGAAGCGAATAACGCTTGACGTTAAACTCAACGCATTATAGGATTGCCGACATGATTCGAAGCTTCGCCAGCAAGGCCACCGCAGCGGTGTACGCCGGCAAGTTCGTGAGCAGCCTTCCGCGCGAAATCCAGCGGCCCGCGCTCCGCAAGCTCGAGATGCTCGACGCGGCGGCCGCACTCGAGGACCTGCGGGCGCCGCCCGCCAACCGGCTGGAGGCACTCAAGGCTGACCGCAAGGGCCAGTGGAGCATCCGGATCAACGACCAGTGGCGGATCTGTTTCCGCTTTGGCAGCGGCGACGCCTACGAGGTGGAAATCACCGACTACCACTGACCACACCGACCACATCGACCACATCGACCATCGAGGCCACCATGACGATCAAGCGCGCGGACCTGAACAAGGTCGATTTCTCGGATGTCGCCACCGGCGAAAGCATCGAGCCGGTCCACCCCGGCGAGATCCTGCGCGAGGACTTCCTCGTTCCGAACAACATGACGGCGCATGCCCTGGCCATGGCCCTGCATGTCCCGGCACCCCGCATCAACGACATCGTGCGCTGCAAGCGCGCCATCTCGCCGGAGACGGCACTACGCCTGGCACGCTACTTCGGCACCACGCCGGAATTCTGGGCGAACCTGCAGGCAGCCTACGACCTGCGCGTGGCGTGGGCAGCGTCGGGCGAGGCTATCGCCCGCGAGATCGTGCCGCTGGCGGCCTGAGCCCCACCGGACCGGTCAGGCCGCCTTGGCGCCCACCGACCAGTAGTAGGTAGGCGCGGCGCCATTGATCGCGTTGTCCCCCACCGCCCTCGCCTTGTAGATGGCCGGATTGTGCGAGGCCAGCGTGCGGGCATTGCGCCAGTGCCGGTCCAGCCGGCGGCTTTCGTCGAGGGCCGAGGCGCCGCCGATATCGAACAGGCGCGTGGCGGCTGCCAGCACCAGGTCGGGCACCACCGACTGCGCCTTGGCCGCGCGCAGTTCCACCTCGTCGAGCAGGGCCGCGGGCACGGTCTCGCCGCGCTGGCGCACGCGGTCCACTTCGCCCAGGCCCTGCGCCACCGCGGCGACCGCGCTGGCGGCGACGAAGGCGGTGCCGCTCAACTGTCCCACCACTTGCTGCACCAGCGGATCTTCGGCCGGCGTGGCGCCGCTGCCGTGGCTGTAGACGCGGCGCCGCGCGCGCACGAAGGCGGCGGCGTCGCGCTCGACCGCGCGCGCGATGCCGGCCAGCGTGGCCAGGTGCACCAGCTGGAAGAAGGCGGTCATGGAGGTGGGCACATTGCGCGGGAAGCTCAGCACCTGCGCATCGCCGACCGTCACGCCGTCGAAGCGCGTGGTGCCGGAGCCGGTCAGGCGCTGTCCGAAGCCGCGCCAGTCGTCGACGCGCTCGATGCCGGCCGCATCGGCAGGCACCAGCACGTAGACCGTATCGACGGTGTCGGGCGCGCTGTCCTCGCCGACACGGTTGGCGGCCACCGCGATCCAGTCCGCATAGAGCGTGCCGGTGCTGTAGAACTTCTCGCCGTCCAGGCGCCAGCCTTCGCCGTTGCTTGCGTCACGCGTCAGCGTAGTGCGATGCCGGCCCAGCGTGCCGTCACCGGTCTCGGTGGTGGCGTTGCCGAAGATGGTGCCTTGGGCCACCAGCCTCAGCCAGCGTTCGCGCAGCGCGGGCGCCACCTCGGCATAGAGGCGTTCGACGAAACCGAAATGCGCGCGCAGGATCTGCGGCAGGTTGGAGTCCGCCGCGCCCAGCTCGACCAGCAGTTCGGCCAGTTGCTCGGGCGAGGCGCCGAACCCGCCTAGCGCCACCGGCACCCGCAGCGCGCCGAAGCCGGACTCGCGCAGCAGTTTCACGGCATCGAAGGCCAGTTCGCGCGTGTGCTCGCGTTCGGCCGCGCGTTCGGCGATCCCGGCGAACAGTGGGCGGAAGCGGGCGGCCAGTTCGGCCGACGCGGGGAAATGATCTTTTTCTGGCATGGTGGAAATGGCGGTGTTGCGCCTGGTTGGATTGTTGCCCTGGACGCCGGCCTGACCCAGGTTCAGATGGCGATGGCGAATACCTTCGCGGCGCCGGCTTGTGCCGTGCCACCGGCGGCCTCGCCGATGCCGGCCGGATCGGTGCTCGCCGGCTCTTCTGGCTCGCCCGGCTTGCGCCGGTTGACGCGCAGCTCGCCAAGCTGGATCAGCCTGGCGCGCGTGATGTTCCGGCTCAGGCCAAGCAGCGCCGCGGTGTGGACCTGATTGAAGCGGCAGTAGCGGAAAGCGGCGCGCAGCAGCGCGCTCTCCACGGTTTCGTGCACGCCTTCCGGTGCTTGCTCGAACAGGCGCAGCAGCGCGCGTTCCAGCAAGGCGGAGGCAGCTTCATCGTCCGGCCCGGCGGCGGCCGGCATGGCGCCCGCGGCGAGCGCCACGCCGGGAGCCGCATCGGGCAGCACCGCGGTGACGTCCCCGCCCGGCTCCCGCACATGCAGGTCGCCGGCGTCGATGCAGTCGTGCTGGCAGGTCAGCAAGGCGTGGTGCAGCACGTTCTCCAGCTCG
This sequence comes from Cupriavidus sp. 05N40, assembly GCF_056397305.1. NCBI lineage: Bacteria > Pseudomonadati > Pseudomonadota > Betaproteobacteria > Burkholderiales > Burkholderiaceae > Cupriavidus > Cupriavidus sp. 05N40. Next base: position 8,608 of record NZ_JBFTND010000221.1, on the reverse strand, counting down.
CGGATATTGCCGGGCCACGCATAGCGCTGCAGCTTGCGCTGCGCGTCCGGGCTCAGCGCGACCTCGCCGTAGCCGAGCCGCTCGCCGTACTTGCGCAGGAAATGCTGCGCCAGCGGCAGGATGTCGCCGGGGCGTTCCTGCAGCGCACGGATCTCCAGCGTCACCACGTTGAGGCGATAGAACAGGTCCTTGCGGAAGCTGCCGTTGCGGATGGCTTCGTCCAGCGGCCGGTTGGTGGCGGCCAGCACGCGCACGTCGATCGGCACCGGCTTGCGCGAACCCAGCCGCACCACTTCGCGCTCCTGCAGTACGCGCAGCAGCTTGACCTGCAGCGACATCGGCAGGTCGCCGATCTCGTCGAGGAACAGCGTGCCGCCGTCGGCTTCCTCGAACCAGCCCGGCTTGGCGCCGAGGGCGCCGGTGAAGGCGCCCTTCTCGTGGCCGAACAGTTCGGCATCGACCAGCGACTCGGAGAACGCGCCGCAGTTGACCGCGACGAAGCGCCGGTGGCGGCGCGCGCTCAGGTTGTGGACGTGGCGCGCCATCATCTCCTTGCCGGTGCCGGTCTCGCCCACGATCAGGATGCTGGCCTCGCTGGGCGCGACCTTTTCCACGTGGCTGAGCAGGGCCAGAGATCTCGTGTCGGCGAAGACGTGCGCGAGGTGCTGCGCCGGACGCGACGCCGGCGGTGGCCAGGACACTAGCTGCATGGGATCATGAGTAGAAGGATGGGCTTGGCACGGCGCCGTTCAGTGCCCAGTCGCCGAGTTCGTGGAGCTTGTAGTCGAGCGGGTCGTGCAGCGACTGCGTGCGCAGGTTGCGCCAGTGGCGGTCCAGCCGCAGCGCGCCGTGCGTGGCGCGCGCGCCGGTGACCTCGAAGATGCGGCTGGCGAGGTCGAGCCCGGTGCGGGTCGAAGCCACCTTGGCCGCGGCGATGTCGACCGCGAGCGCGCCGCGCGCATCGGCATCGAGCCGCTCGCCGGCCTGCCAGGCCTTGTCGAAGTGGGCGGCGGCGCGCTCCACCAGCAGCCGCACGCTTTCCAGGCCGACCCAGAACTCGCCGTAGCGCGCCAGCACATAGGGATCCTCGGTGACGTGCGCGGCCGCGGAGCGGAACCACGGACGCGCCTCGTTCCGCGTATAGCCGCGCGCTTCCTCGAAGGCGCCTTCGGCGATGCCCAGGAAGGTATGGCAGAACACCAGTTGCGCCAGCAGCGGCCGCAGGCACGCGAACGGCGTGCTCAGCGGCCCCGGGTCGAGCAGCAGTTCCTGCGCCTCGACGCGCACGCGCTCGAAGGAGACGCTGCCGCTGTCGGTCTGGCGCTGGCCGATGCTGTCCCAGTCATGATGCGGCGTGATGCCGCTGCGGCTGGTCGGCAGCGCGGCGATCAGCAGGCGGCCACTGCCATCTTCCAGCGCCGATGCCACCAGCATCTCGGAATCGAGGGCACCGGAGCAAAAGCTCTTCTTGCCGGAGAATTCGTAGCAGGCCGCGCCACGGCTGGCCACGGTGCGCGCATCGAGCGGGTTCAGCGCGTTGCCCCAGAACCAGCCGCGCAGCGCGGTCTGCTCCCACCACGGCCGCCACTGGCCGGCGTTGCCGAACAACCGCAGCGTGGCCAGTGTCAGGTGATGGAAGCCATAGACATGGGCCAGCGACGCATCGGCGCTGGCCAGCGTGCGCACCACGGCCAGCATGTCGGCCCAGCTGCCGCCCAGCCCGCCGAGCTCGGCGGGAATGGTCAGGGCCAGCAGGCCGCTGGCGCGCAGCGCATCGCGCTCGGCCTTGGGGGTGCCGCCGCGCGCATCGCGCTCGGCGGCGGTCCCGGCAAAGTCGCGCGCCAGCGCCTGGGCCGTGCGGCGCGGGTCCAGCGGCACCACGCGCGGGCGCACGCTCATGCCGCGGCCTTGCTGCCGGGCAGCACGTCGTTGGCGATCATCTCGCCGAACGGTCCGGTCAGGTTGGTGGCGCCGCCGCGCGCAAGGCTGGCATACGGCTCGGGCAGCAACGGGAACACCAGTTCGGCGAAACGGTAGGCTTCCTCCAGGTGCGGGTAGCCCGAGAAGATGAAGCTCTCGATGCCAAGATCGGCATACTCCTTGATGCGCGCCGCGACCTCCTGCGGGCTGCCCACCAGCGCGGTGCCGGCGCCGCCGCGCACCAGGCCCACGCCGGCCCACAGGTTGGGATAGATCTCGAGCTGGTCGCGGCGCCCGCCATGCAACTGCGCCATGCGGCGCTGGCCGACCGAATCGAAGCGCGCGAACGATGTCTGCGCGGCGGCGATGGTCTCGTCGGATATCTGCGCGATCAACTGGTCCGCGGCGCGCCATGCTTCCTCGCTGGTGCGGCGCACGATCACGTGCAGCCGCACGCCGAAGCGCACCGTGCGCCCGAGCCGCGCGGCGCGCTCGCGCACGTCGGCGATCTTCTGCGCCACCGCGGCGGGCGGCTCGCCCCAGCTCAGGTAGACGTCGACCTGCTCGGCCGCCAGTTCGTGCGCCTCTTCCGAGGAGCCGCCGAAGTACAGCGGCGGATAGGGGCGCTGCACCGGCGGATAGAGCGCCTTGGCGTTCTCCACCTTGATGTGCTCGCCCGCGAAATGCACTGCCTCGCCTTCGAGCACGCGGCGCCATACGCGCAGGAATTCGGCCGACGCGGCATAGCGCTGGCTGTGATCCAGGTAGAGGCCGTCGCCGCGATTCTCGTCGGGATCGCCACCGGTGACCACGTTGATCAGCAGCCGGCCGTTGGTGATGCGGTCCAGCGTGGCCGCCATGCGGGCCGACACCGTGGGCGAGATGATGCCCGGGCGGATGGCCACCAGGTAGCGCAGCCGCTCGGTCCAGGGCGCGACAGCCGAGGCGATCACCCAGGAGTCCTCGCAGGAGCGTCCCGTGGGAATCAGCACGCCGTAGTAGCCGAGGTCGTCCGCGGCCTGCGCGATCTGCTTCAGGTAGCGCAGCGAGACCGGCCGCGCGCCTTCGGTGGTGCCGAGGTAATGGCCGTCGCCGTGGGTGGGAAGGAACCAGAATACGTTCATCGCCGGCGTGCTCCTCAGGCGGCGCGCTGCAGCGCCGTGCGGCGGTGCGCGGCAAACAGCGGCGCGGCGCGATCGGCGGCCAGGCGGATGCGCTCGGCCAGCGCGGGGCTGCTCACCTTGTAGTGCTCGAACTCGCCGGGGCTGCCGTACACGCCGATCGGCAAGGTCAGCGCCTGCATGAAGCCGAACAGCGGCCGCAACTGGTGCTCCAGCACCAGCGCGTGGCGGTCGCTGCCGCCGGTGGCGGCCAGCAGCACCGGCTTGTCGACCAGCGCCTCCTGCCCGATCAGGTCGAACAGGTGCTTGAAGTGGCCCGGATAGGAACCGCGGTAGACCGGCGCCGCCACCAGCAGCAGGTCCGCCTGCTCGATCGCCACCAGCTCGCTTTCGATCTCGTGGGGCAGTTCCGCGCGTGTCAGCGCGGCGCCCAGAGGCCGCGCGATGTCGCCCAGGTTGACGATGCGGCGCTGGATCGCGAGCCGCGCGTCCAGCTCGTCCAGCAGTGCCTGGACCAGCGCCAGCGTGCGCGACGGTTGCTGCGCGCTGCCGTTGACGGCAACTACGTTCAGCGGTTTAGCCATTGAGAAAACCTCCTGAGGAATGGATCCGGATTGACGCCGCGGGGAAAACGATCGGCCGTCCGCCGGCGCTTGCCGCGTGCGCTTGTCGGCTGACGACGCAAGAAGCAAGCCCGCACGGATCGCCCGCGATTGGAGCTATCCGCGGCCATTTGCGGCCACCTGCGACGATCGGCGGCGCGATCGCAGCAGCTGCAGGCGCAGCTTGTTGAATCGCTGTTGCACCGGCAACAGTGGCGGCGCGTGCCCGCGCTGGCGAGGACTCGGGGAGCCGCGCGGGTAGCCGCGCCTGGAGCGGGAAAGACATGATTCGGGATGGGCGGGTTATCAGGCCGCTGGATAYGCGGCGAGCCCGCTATGGACTGGTTGGCTTGCCAAGCTCACACGATAGCCGAGCGGCGCCCCGCGCCGAAGCGCGCATTTCGTCTATGCATAGAGCAGCGGCCCGCATATGGGTATGCGGGTGTCGGGCATGCGGATGCGGGACGAGCGCTGGCTCAGCCTTGCGCACCCGGTTCGCAATGCACGGCGAGCCAGACCGAAGGCTGCGCCGCATCGGTCCAGGCCACGCGATGGCGGCAATGCGCCGGCAGATACAGCCAGTCGCCGGGCAGCAGGCGGCGCGCTTCGGCTTCGCCATCGATGTGCAGGCCGGCGCTGCCGCTGAGCAGCAGCACCCATTCGTCCTGCGCGCTGTCGTACCAGAAGTCCGGCGGGCTGGCCTGGCCATTCGAGACGATGCGCTCGATTTTCAGGCCAGGGCGCTCGAGCAAGGCGTCGAAGCGCTCGGCGGCGCGCTCCACCGGCACGCCGGCCAGCAGATTGCCATGCGGGATTGCCGGCGGCGTGGCGCCGGCCGGCTTGTCTGTCGTGTCCATCATCGTCTCCACAGCGCGGGCGGCCGGCATGGCGCAATGCATGCCGGTCCCGCATTGTGCCGGCTCACGCGGGCAAATTGTGCGCAGGTGTGCCGAGGCGTGCCGGGCGGCTCGCCGTACGCGTTCTCAGCGGCCCGGCAGATGCGGCAAGCCTTCGCTCTCGGCCAGCATGAGCTGGTGGGCCTGGCGGGTGGACTTGTTGAGCTGGGCCTGGGCGGTGACGCGCAGGCCCTCGAGCCGGGCCAGTTCCCTGCGCACCTGTTGCTGGCGGCTGCCCAGCGCCTGGTCCTGCATGGCAACGCGCTGCAGGTCGCTGCGCAGGCGCTCCGCTCTCTGCTCCGATTGCTCGAACATCCGCGCCATCTGCTCGTTCCTTGCCTTGACCAGCGCGCAGCGTGCCTCGCCCTCGGCCCAGCGCCGTGTACGCTCCTCGAAGTGGACGAAAACCGACTCGCTGGCCTCGTGATCGACGGAAGTCATCACGCGCCAGGGAGAACCGTCCTGGTAGAGCACGGTATAGAAGACCATCTCCGCGGCGTGGAAGAACAGGACCACTGAGTAGCCGAAGCTGCGGAACACGCGGAATTCCGTCAGCGCGTTCTGCTCGACGAGTCGCTCGAACCCGGCGATGTCGGCCACCTTGACGGTGCGCGCGCCGGACTGGGCGGAGGCGACCGCCACCGGCAGCAGCCGCGGGAACTGGCGCGGGCCCTCTTTGCCATCGGGCTGGCCGGTCGCGGGATCCGCAAGCTCGCTGCCATCGATGGCGTCGTTGGCGTCGATGGCGTCGATGGCGTCGGCATCCTCGCCAAGGACCTGCCTGAGCGGAGGCGGCTCATAGTTGTCCGCATCCAAGAACTGTTCGGCGACATTTTTCACTGGAGATCCTTTAGCGCTCGGGAACCGGTTGCAGAGATGTCAATCCCACTGGCGCTGTCGTGCGCAGCGCATCTGATTGGCCATGATCGCCTTCTGCTCGCACTCGGCGACGACCCGCAGCGTCGCCTCCTGCAGTAGCGAGCCCTGCGTCAGCACGGTGGCGAACGCCTTGAGCTGGTCGAGGGAAAGGGAAACCGGGATTGTCTGTTCTTCGCCCATGCTGGCCTGCCGAAGTTCGATGACCCCAGCATATTGGAGGCGGCGCGACGCGCAGGCGGACATTAGCGAGGAAAAGATGGCGCTATTCGGCCATTGCGCACGGGATGTGCGTCTTCTTGCATGCCGGCAGCCCGGCAAGGCGGGATCGGCGCCGCAAACCCCGGCCCCGACCCCGCCGCGGTCTAGTCGCCGGAGCCTGGCGCGAGCACGTCGCGCGCGCCGTTGCGGCCCATCGGCGAGACCAGGCCCGCCACTTCCATCTGCTCGATCAGGCGCGCCGCGCGGTTGTAGCCGATGCGCAGCTGGCGCTGCACGGCGGAGATCGACGCGCGCCGCGTATTGAGCACGAAGGCCGCGGCTTCGTCGTAGAGCGGATCTGCCTCGATATCGCCACCGCCTTCGCCGAACAGGTCGGCGGCCGCGGCCTCGCCCGGGTCGCCGGCGAGGATCGCTTCGTCGTAGTCAGGCTCGCCGAACTGCTTCCAGTGCTCGACCACGCGGTGCACTTCCTCGTCGGCCACGAAAGCGCCGTGCACGCGCTGCGGGTAGCCGGTGCCGGGCGGCAGGAACAGCATGTCGCCCTGCCCCAGCAGGCTCTCCGCGCCCATCTGGTCGAGGATGGTGCGCGAGTCGATCTTGGACGAGACCTGGAAGGCCACGCGGGTCGGGATATTAGCCTTGATCAGGCCGGTGATGACGTCCACCGAAGGCCGCTGCGTGGCGAGGATCAGGTGGATGCCGGCCGCGCGCGCCTTCTGCGCCAGGCGGGCGATCAGTTCCTCGATCTTCTTGCCGGCCACCATCATCAGGTCGGCCAGTTCGTCGATCACCACCACGATCAGCGGCAGCTTGCGCAGCGGCTCGGGCGCGTCCGGCGTGAGCGAGAACGGGTTGGGCACGTGCTCGCCCGCGGCCTCGGCGGTGCGGATCTTCTGGTTGAAGCCGGCCAGGTTGCGCACGCCCAGCGCGGACATCAGGCGGTAGCGTTTTTCCATCTCGCCCACGCACCAGTTGAGCGCGTGCGCGGCCTGCTTCATGTCGGTGACCACCGGCGCGAGCAAGTGCGGGATGCCTTCGTAGACCGACAGCTCCAGCATCTTGGGGTCGATCATGATCAGGCGCACATCGTCCGGCGTGGCCTTGTAGAGCAGCGACAGGATCATGGCATTGACCGCCACCGACTTGCCCGAGCCGGTGGTGCCGGCCACCAGCAGGTGCGGCGCGCGCGCCAGGTCCGTCAGCACGGGATTGCCCGTGATGTCCTTGCCCATCGCCAGCACCAGGTGCGAATTGTGCGCGAGGAAGGACGAAGCCGCCACGATCTCGGACAGGCGGATCATCTGGCGCCGCGCATTGGGCAGTTCCAGGCCCATGCAGGTCTTGCCGGGAATGGTTTCCACCACGCGGATGGAGGTCACCCCCAGCGCGCGCGCGAGGTCCTTCATCAGGCCGACCACCTGCGCGCCGCGCACACCCATCGCGGGGTCCACCTCGAAGCGCGTGATSACCGGSCCGGCSSWGGCGCCGACCACCGACACCGGCACCTTGAACTCGGCCAGRCGCTGSGCGATCAGKTYGCCSGTTTCCTGCAGGCGTTCTTCGCTGACCTGCTCGACATCGGACGAGGCGGCCTCCAGCAGCGCCAGCGGCGGCAGGCGGTAGTCGGCGATGCGGGCGGGCGCAGGCGTGACGGCGATGGCCTGCGCGGGCGGCAGCGCCGGTGCAGCGGGGGCCAGCGGCACGGTCTTGCCGACCACGGCGGGCAGTACGATACGGGGCTTCGGCGTGGGGGCGGCGGGAGCCGTCCCGGGCTGTGGAGCGGGCGCGGGCGCGGCCGCGGCCGTTTCCATTTCCGGCGCCGGCTCGGGCTGCGCTACGGCTTCGGCTTCGGCTTCGGCTTCGGCTTCGGCTTCGGCTTCGGCTTCGGCTACGGCTACGGCTTCGGCTACGACTTCTTGTTCGGATTCGGTGATTTCGGGTGCGTGGACAACATGACCCTCCGGCCCGGCGCCGGCACCTGCATCCGTAGCGGCATCGGCATCGATATCCGTCCCCGCTCCAGACTCGGCCCCTGCCCGGGCTCCCGCATCGTCGGCAACATGCAGCCCTGCTTCTGGCTCTACTTCCGGCTCCACCTCCGGCTCCACTTCCGGCTGCGCTTGCGGACCGGCCCGGTCTGCCTCGGACGCCATCTGGCCGGCGGCCACGGCAACGCTTTGCGCGATGGCGGCAGTTGCAGCCGCCGCGATGCTCTCGCCGCGATGCTCGACCAGCAGGTTGGCATCGAGCACGCTGTCGGCGCCCTCTTCCGTGCCAGTCTCCGTGCCGGTCTCCGTCCCGGCTATCGCCTCCGGCTCGTCCGCGGCGGGCGCCTCCAATGCGTCAGCGAGCAGGATGGGCTCGCGCAACGCAGCCGGAGCCGCTTCGGCGATCGCCGGCTGCGCGGCCTGAATACCGGCGGTATCCGGTGCGGCGTCGCTATCGGTGGCGCCAGGCGTTCGGGCCTCGACCTGTTCGGCCAGGTCGGCTTGCTCAACTATCCCGGCTTGCCCGACCGTCCCGGCCACCGGCGCATCCGCCCCTGCGTCCGCCTGCGGCGCCGCTTGCCGGCCGGCAGCCAGCGCCTTCAGTTCGGCCAGCAGCGTCTCCGCCTCCTGGCGGATCTGTTCCAGCGTCACATCATGCGTCTCGACGCCGATGCCGGCGCCGGCGGCGGCAGCAGCGGGTGGAATGGCCACATCCTCCGCGGACAGCACAGCCACCGGCTGCAGCGTTTCGGGGGCCGTGGCCGGGGCATCGGCCACCAGGACATCGGCCTCGGGCGTCTCGGTGGCGGCTTCCGCGGCCGACTGCGCTTGCGGCTGGGCGATGACGTCAGACCTGGCGGCCAACGGTTCGTGTTCGGGGGCCGCCGCGGACTGCGCGGTTGTTTGCGCGATGCCGGCCGCGGCGGGCTCGGCCGCGGGCGGGGACGCCGCAGCCGCTGCTGCGCCGGCCGGCTCCGGGCGGC
>NZ_JBFTND010000220.1:0-11742 GCF_056397305.1 Cupriavidus sp. 05N40 | reverse complement strand
CCCGGTGCCTGAATTGGGCACGCCGGGATCTGTGCGGGGGGTGTCCAGCAATGGGCATTCCTACCGCGATATTCCGCTTTCCCCACACCCCTGCCGCCTCTTCGAGGCGGACACAGCCTTCAGGTTAGCGGGGTGGAACCAGGCGGACAGATGCTCGCCGCCGTGTGGCTCTGGAGAGAAGGTCGCCACCGTGCTCATGCGCGATGCCGATTGCGCTTGAGGCGTGCATAGCGCAGATAGCGGGCATCGAGCATCTCTTCTATCACGTGCTGGCGGTCTCGGTCCTCAGGGTCGGGGGCGCACTCCAGCAGGTTTGTGTCTGCACAGAAACGCATGATCTCCAACAGCAACGCTTCGCGCCGCGGCGGCGGGAAATGCAGGCGTCTGGCTTTGGTCCAGTAGCGGTAGCCGGCATGGGTGAGGGCAAGCAGGGCGCCGGGCGTGCCATCGAGGTTGGCAGCGAGGGCCTTGGCTTCCAGCTGCAGGGGGATGGTGATAGTCATTGGTTCGGCTGGAGGCTGTTCAGGGCAATCCAACGGGAAACGATGTGCGCGCGGTTTCCCGTTCCCTCCTCGACATCGGCTTCGGCGGTCAGGCCACTGGGTCCTTGGAAAAGGGTCCGGATGGTTGCCCAACCGGGCACAATGCCCGGCAGGTGACGGTAGACGTGAATGACGCGCTCGCCCACCGTGAACGGCCCAGCGCGGCGGAAGTAGGGCACCCCGTTGGGAAAGCGCCCGATCTCTTCGGTAAGTTCATTGGCTAGGCTGTCCAGATACTGGCCGAGCTGGGAGCGCTGCATCCCGATGCCGCCGCTGGTTTCCATGATCGTAGGCGCGCTGCCAGCACCAACCTTACGGGCCCACCGCTCTACGGCTGCGCGCATCACCCGACGATAGTGCATGCCGCCGGCGAGAAAAACCGGGCCGAGCTGGTCGGGCCACGCCGCATCGGCCATCGCCGTCGACAGGTCCGAGAGCATGGTCTTCGCGAGACCTGCGGTCATGCGGGCATCGTAGAGGACAATCTCCGCGTCCGGCTGGATGAAGCCATGCTGCGCCGAGAGGATGATGACCTGGGGCTGCGCATCGGCTCGCACGTGGGCGCGGAACGTTTCATACATGACGCCATGAGGACCAACGCGCGAACCGGCATACGAGCAACGGCCGTGTGGGCAATTTCATCAAAGAGGATGAGTTGGAAGGGGGGCGCTGACAGCAGTGACCTACGTGGTGAACATGGATCCAATCTGCAGGGGCCTGCCGGAAGTCAAGGCCGCGCCTCCCGACGATGTCATATGTCCCGGCCAGCCTGCTTTGCGCTCCGCGCGCCGACGAGCGAGGCCTTGACGCCATGATGGGTACCCACATCGTGGTTTTGGGTGACCTCGCATATCGCGCGGGAAGACCGGGCTGGATGGGGGCTGCGGCGTCACAAACATAGTCGTCCGCGCTCCTCTCGCGGTAACCCGTGGGTCAGTAGCACAAGGGCATCGCAGCATCAAACTATTGCATTCGTTTGCACTGGCGTGAGATCGGGCGTTCGCAGATATAATTTCACTTTCGTGAAATAACGATGGAGTCGCTCTTTTACATGCCCTATTTTTTGAGCTGCACATGCCAAGACCTCTGCCAGATTCAACCTTGCCCTCCCGTGCCACGATCAAGATGTGCTCCGATCTCGGGGATAGAGTGCGCGCGACTCGCGCTCCCACGGTCTACCAATCGATCAGGCCGCCCGAACGTGCGGGGCGTCCGTGGGAATGCCGTCGAAGTTGGAAAACGGAAAGGGCGTTCACCTTGACTATGCCCTGCGCGCTTTGGTCCAATAGCGAATCCAAACATGCACGCATCATCCGGGCTCTGCTGAATCGTGGTGAGACATTCATGATTAACCATGTCCCAGCTTGCTTCACCTCCGAGCGACCCTGACGTTACATAGGGATTCMGAGTCATCTTTTCTTGACAGCCTACAACGGACGAATCGACGACAGGTTGGACCGACAGCATGACAGCTCGATGAATCGAGTGGCATACGCAAACTGCAATGCCGCTGTCCGGATGGAGCCATGCTGAGCGGTTAAGCATTCTGGCCCGAGCTCAGCGCGTTCGTAGGCCGGTTGTAGGTGTGCAGTCCCATCTCGTCGCTCGCCCCGGATTTGATGCAGGCTGGATTGAGAAAAGAATTGACCGGATTTGAAGGTCCTTGTAGGCGATTCAGGGGGCCGCTCCAGATACGGACGTACCGACACCTTGCCATTCAGGAGGGGATAACTGGCAAGAATGTGGATATTTCTACCGAACTTGCAGGAATGACCTGCCTGCGCGGCGCGACGAGCGTGCATTGAAACCTAGGGCACTCGGCACTGGGCCAGTTCAAAGACGAGACTCATCGTTGGCATAATTTTTGCGAAAGGCATTTTGAGGAAGTCAATCGCAGAGCTTGCGTGCCTGCCCACCTCGCCCACCTCGTTTCCCGAACCGGAGTCAATCATGACATCCCATTTTCTCGACGGCCCGGAGCAAGTGACGGAACCCGATTCAACCGCTTCGGGCGTCGCGTGGGGGGCAGTTTTAGCCGGCGGAAGTGCTGCGGCAGCAATCTCGCTGATTCTCCTCATTCTGGGAGTTGGTCTTGGACTTTCCGCCGCGTCCCCATGGGCTGGCAACGGTGCCAGCGCGAACACGTTGGGCGCCTCAACCATAGCTTGGCTCGTTTTTACTCAGCTTGCCGCAGCCGGAATCGGCGGCTATCTGGCAGGCCGTCTCCGCGTGAAATGGGCCTCAGTGCATACGGACGAAGTTTATTTTCGGGATACCGCGCATGGTTTTTTGGCGTGGGCGGTCGCTTCCCTGGCTACGGCAGCGTTCCTCACTGCGACGATCGGATCCATCCTGGTTGGTGCGACCGCGCCCGTCACGGCTGGGCTCCTGGCGAGCGCGCGATCGGTCGCAGCCTCGCCCGACCCGTCCCAGCAGCGCACCGCTTCCGGTGCTTACTTTGGGGATATGTTGTGGCGCTCCGACCAACCTTTAACAAGCACTGCCGAATCCGTACCCCGCGCCGAAATGACTGCCATTTTCTTGCACGATGTTCGATCGGGTGGGCTAACGCCCGAGGACAAGCTGTATGCGTCGAGGCAGGTGGCGCGGTTCACAGGGTTGAGCGACGTGGACGCTGAGAAACGTGTATTGGACACATATAGCAGGCTCGACAAAGCAATCAAGACTGAAGAAGCTGCTGCTGCGCAGCGGGCAGACATGGCGCGCAAGGCTACAGCACATGGAAGTCTATGGTTTTTCGTAGCCTTGCTTTGCGGTGCATTCTTTGCCAGCCTTTGCGCAACCTTTGGTGGTGCTCGGCGCGACCATATGGTCGTCTCGCAACGCGCAATGAGCGAACCTGCAGTCAGACCTGCTTAGGAGTACACGATGCGCTCGCTTCTTCTTCTTATGCTTGGGGTACCTATTCCGATCATCATCTTGATCGCGTTGTTTGCGCACTAGTACAACATTCCGGAAATAGGATTGGGAAAAAGCGCAATGGACCACTGGCAACTGGCATACCTCGRCATGCGGCAGAATTCCACGCGAACCCAGTGCAATGGATACGCCGGCCGAACGCGAAAAAACGGGCATGCTCACGATGGATCCTGCCGCCGACGAGCCGGACCGAGGGGCCGACGGTTCCGCAACTATTGAGGGGACGTCGTTCCCCCGGCGGCGCATCGCCATCACAAAATGCGATTCCTCATAGTACCTACGCGCCCACACCCGCGCCCCCTTGCGCTGCACCGCACAATCGAAAAGGGACCTCTTCTGGGACCGCGCTTGCATTTAATAGTGCCTTGGGGGTCTGGGGTTATGAAAATACTGATTGCGGACGATAATGCGTCAGAGCGCGAGCCACTAGGCGCGTTGGCTGCGTTTTTGGGACACGAAGTGGTTGTCTGCGGGGACGGGACGGAGGTGATAACCGCTGTCGCATGGTTCTGGCCGGACTTAATCATTCTCGACGTGGAGATGCCTGGAATGGATGGAATCTCAGCGGCTCGGCGCCTGGGGGAGCTTTATCCAACTGCCAGATGGCGCCTCGTCGCGTACACCGGACAAAGATCACTAGCGCAGCGCGAAGCTACAATAGCAGCGGGCTTTACTGAGCATTTCTGCAAGCCCGACGACCTGGCAAAGATCGAGCGTCTCATGAAAGATGGCGCGCGCGTTGGCACAGCGTCCTAGGTCCTCCTACGTTTATACGACATCGGAGGGTAGAGAAGCGAGCGCGCCGCGCCGAACTCACTCGCGGTATTCGTTGAGTTAATCTGGTCTGGCTCATCTGATACCACGGGGCCTTCCTCACAACTGGTCAGCACCGCCTCGCGCAATGGGAAAGCCCGCATCGAACGTCCCACGGCGGCGGCGTGGAGGCGGGCGGCTAGCCACGCCCGCCAGAACGGTGACCACTGCGGAGCCCCACTGCTGCCAGCAACGCGGCGCGACTGAACGGGCGTCGCTCAGGTGAGGCGAGATGGCAGCACCGGGGGTCCCGCCTCGCGCATTGCGCCCACCACTCAGGCCATCACCCGCGCGGCGTCCGCGCGCGCCCACCAGCGATGCTCGCCCACGGCCTCTAGGAATGCATCGAGCTGGGCGCCCCCATCGTTTTTGCCGATTACCACGCCCGGCCCGGCAAAGCCGCCGTCGATCCCGGCCGCGCGAGCGGCGGCCGCAATCAGCAAGGTGCCGGTGCCGCCTGCGCCGATCGGCTTGTAGTGCTTATAGGCCTCGCAGATGAAGAGCAGGGCGGCGGGGTCGGCCTGCAACGCGTCGACGTCYCCCTCCGGCACGTACACCGCGTCGAACAGCACCGAACCCACGGACGACAGCGCGTGGTCGACCGGCACCACCTTGCCTTGCGCGGAAGTCACGCCGCCAGCGCGCGGGCCAATCACCTTGGCGGATGCCCCGGCATCCTCGGCCCGGGCTTTGAACGCGGCTACCGCCGCGCCGCTCACGCCGTCCGCAACCAGCACGGCAATCTTTCGGCCACGGATATTGCCCTTCGGCTGCGACGCCAGGCTCAACGCTGGCGAAGCCGCCAGGCCGTAATCGTCGATCTCGACCGGCTTGCCCACAGGCTCCACGTTTATGCCGAGCTTGCTCGCCACGCCGGCGGCAAGCTCGGCCGCGATATGGGCCAGTTGGCCAACCACACGGGCACGGATGTCGGGGATCTCCACCTTGGAGAGTTCGAAGGTGTAGGCATCGACAATCTGACTTTTTTCCGTATCCGTCTGGCTGCGCCAGAACAGGTTGGCTTGCGAGAAGTGATCGGAGAATGTGTCGCTGCGCCGGCGCACCTTGGCCGCACCCTCCGCGGCCTTTTCAGCGTAACTCAGGTGTGCATCTGCGTTGCCCGCCAGGAACGGGCAACCGCCGCCCACGCTGTTGGGTTGATAGCTGGAGCGACCTCCCACCACCGTCTGACGCATCAAACCGTCGCGCTGGTTGTTGTGGACCGGGGCCAGTGCCCGGTTGATCGGCAGCTCATGGAAATTTGGGCCGCCCAGCCGCGTGAGCTGCGTGTCCAGGTAGGAAAACAGCCGCCCCTGCAACAGCGGATCATTAGTAAAATCCAGCCCCGGCACCAGGTGCCCGGGGTGAAAAGCCACCTGCTCGGTCTCCGCGAAGAAGTTGTCCGGGTTGCGGTTCAGTACCATCTTGCCCACACGGCGCACCGGCACCAGTTCTTCGGGAATCAGCTTAGTCGGGTCGAGCAAGTCGAAGCCGAACTTGTGCTCGTCCTCCTCGGGCACCAGTTGCACGCCGAATTCATACTCTGGGAACGCGCCGTTCTCAATCGATTCCCACAGGTCGCGGCGGTGGAAGTCCGGGTCCTTGCCGTTGATTTTGAGGGCCTCGTCCCACACCAGCGAATGCGCGCCCAGCACCGGCTTCCAGTGAAATTTGACGAAGGTGGCACTCCCCTTGGCATTGATCAGGCGGAAGGTGTGCACGCCAAAGCCTTCCATGGTGGCGAAGCTGCGCGGCAGCGCGCGGCCTGACATGGTCCACAGCACCATATGCATTGATTCCGGCTGCAGCGACACGAAGTCCCAGAAGGTGTTGTGCGCCGACGCTGCCTGCGGGATCTCGTTGTGCGGCTCGGGTTTCACCGCATGGACGAAGTCGGGAAACTTGATGGCGTCCTGGATAAAGAACACCGGCATATTGTTGCCGACCAGATCGCAATTGCCTTGCCGCGTGTAGAACTTGACGGCGAAGCCGCGCACGTCACGCGCAAGATCCGCCGACCCGCGTGAGCCCGCCACGGTGGAGAAGCGTACGAACACTGGCGTCTGGGCTCCCTCACACTGCAGGAAGTCGGCAGTGGTGAATTCCGCCAGCGACTCATACAACTCGAAGTAGCCATGCGCGGCGGCGCCCCGCGCGTGGACCACGCGCTCCGGGATGCGCTCGTGATCAAAGTGAGTGATCTTCTCGCGCAGCAGGAAGTCTTCGAGGAGTGTGGGGCCACGCGCCCCCAGGTGAAGCGAGTTATCGTCCTCGCCAATGGGCATGCCCTGGTTGGTGGTCAGCACGCGGTCCTCGTTCGAGACGAGATTGCCGACTGTATCGGTGCCCAATACCGTAGGCCGGGGAGCGAGACGCTCTGTCACGGCGCGGTCGTATGCGGCATCCGCCCCGGTGGCCGCCCGGCTGACGGTCTGTGTCTTATCGCTGGTGGTTGCTCCAGTGACGGTTGGCGGCGCGGTTTCGTTGGGCGCGGGTTTGGGCTTGTTAGCTGCGCTGTTGGCAGGCTTCTTGGGGGCTGGCGTCTTTGGCATGGCGGATCCGGGAGAAGTTTCGGCAAGAACGAGCTGCAAGGACCGATCCAAGGCAGATTGCGCGCCAAGGACGAATCGGCGCAAATCGATATGCGCACGCGCGCTCCAGCCAATCCTCACTGTGCTAGAACCTGTGTCCAAACGGGGCTGGCTATCGCTCGGGTAACGTGGCCCCGGTACGACGCATTTCTACAAGACAGTGGTAGATATTGCCGCCGAATATTGCACAGCGGCGGTTGGTGCCCTGCGTTAAGGGACTCTCAGACTAGCGCCTGTTCCAGTAGGCGCATCATGCATTTATGTCCCAGATCCTAATGAAAGATCGGGAACTCCGTCTTTTCGTTTAGAAAGCGTGCCCGCATTTCGCGATGCCTGACTCAGCTTCCTGCCAACTTTCCCCGTCATCAAAGCGCCCATCAACTCCTTTTGTACGGTTGGCATAGAATCTGCGGCTGGCTGGGCGTTCGCCGACACAAGGCGTTTCAACGCCATTGCAGAGTGAGTGGCGGTTCTTCGCCGCGAGTTGCCGCGGGCGGCGTTGCGTGGGGAACCGCGCAAAGCGCGGGAAGCAGAGGAAGCAAAGCACCAGGCCGAAGCGCTGTCAAGTGTGCAAGACGCGATTGCGGCGCGCTTCGGCAAGGGCTCTTCGGTGCGGGTTCAGACAGATCCTCAAAAACTGCCGCAAAAATCCGACGTTAGAGCCGCAGCGGGGATGGCACCCGATTCGATATCTGGGCGCCGGATCGCCGAACGACGGGATTGTCGCTAGCATGCCGCCGGGCTCAGTTGGCGTTCCTCCGAATGGACACTAGAGCTGGGAAAGGGTGCGGTGAAGAATGCGTCGATGAGGGGGATGTTCAGAATCAAAACGGGGGGAGGGATACAACTGATTTGGTGGCTCCACGATAGTCGTCCGAGATTGGCCGACATACCGCCGGCTTTGCGTATCTACCGACTTGAGGAGAAAGGTTTTTTTCACCTGAGAAGGAGCAGGTGGGGGCGCCGTCCTGAATGACCGAGAGAGCGCTCCTATGCTCTTATGCGCCGTTGTGCCGATCGCATATTGTATCGGCCACGCGTTTCACGCAGCCATGTTTTGCTTGCACAGCGAAGGTAATACGCCGGTTCCCGGTAAGCGGTACACTGACCACGTCTAACTCATTCGCAGGACTCGTGCGGTATTCGTACTAGGGGGCCGGAAATTTGATGCTCTGATCATGCGGACTTGGAAGCTTCAGGGCGCGCTCTAGGCCTAATATTGCCCTGTTGTTCAGAGCAATGGGGCCCGCGCTGGCCACCCCGCCCCGTGCGTCCGGGGGCTGGTTATACTTGCTGACAAGAGGCGTCTCGCGCTGGCGAGGTGCGCCATCCTGAGGGAGCCCACGATGGAAGAGCACGACGCCACGCCACCCGCACCGGCTAACGATCAGAACGCGATGCCCGCCGATCGGCCCGCGTCGCTTGAGCACACGCGCGAGGCTATTCGCATCTTCGCGGGGCTAGCTCCCGATTTCCAAGGTAGGCGTTCACCAACGCAACAGGCAATAACTCTTCGCAGCTACGCAAGCATTCCCTCATGATTTTCAAGATCCACTTAGCAAGGTACCTGATCCAGTGCACTCCCGTGCAATGCAACATGACCGTTACTCGCAGCGAGGCAAGCGGACAGCAAATACCGTTTCTTCTTGGTCGGACCGTGCTGTTATCTCGCCACCATGAGCTCGGGCAATCTCGCGCGCGATGTACAGGCCTAGTCCAAGGCTGCCATCGGCGGGTTGGCTGCTCTCATGCTCGGGGGCCCGCTTTAGAGGGTCAAAGAGCTGAGCCAGGGTCGATTGCTCGATGGCTCGCCCACTATTCCTGACCTCGAAGCGAACTTCCCGCTCGTCTCCGGCCACAACTACTCGTACAGGCTCGTCCGGCGCTCCGTACTTGATTGCATTCACCACCAGATTGCCGAGCAACTGCTGCAGACGTCGACCATCCCAAACACCCTGCGTGTCGCCCTTCACCTCCAGATTGATCCCGTGGCCCGGATGCGCAGCGCGTAACTGAGTTAACTCTTCGGCGAACAAGTTCGCCAAGTCGACTTTGTCCGAACCAAGATTGATACGTAGACCCAACGATGTTCGATTGAAATCAAGTAAATCGTCCAGGAGCGCCTTCAGGCGAGCACCGCTCTTGATCAGCCGCTGAGCGGCACCGGATACGTTCTCTCCAGCTTCCACACTCGCAAGATAGACCGCAGTCAACTGGATGATATGCAGGGGGCTTCGCATGTCATGGCCCAGCATTCCCAAAAACAGGTTGCGAGCCTGGTCCACTTGCGCAGTAAAAAGACCGATCGATTCTGCCAGCGCCTGATCGATGGCCTCATTGAATCGGATCATGTCATCGAGATCAGGTGAGTCAGGCTGACAATTGTCGATCCATAGACGAAGAACGCTGGCGCGCAGAGCCCGGTACTCAGCCGCCAGTTGGTTGATGTCGAAGCCGCTTCGCAAGCGAAGATGGGCATGCGTCTGTGCGGCGGTTTCTGCGGCGTCGATCAATTGGAGGGCTAGGCCCCTCGACTTTTCTGCCTGGGCTATCCTGGTCTGGAAAGTAGACAAATCCTTTGCGACTGCCCGCAGAATTTGCTCGGCGTGGTCGCGTAGTGCCGGCGGATTCATAGTCGCCGAAGCCGGCAATTGCGTACTCGCAAACGCTTCCCACTGCGCCAGGATGGTCTCCATGTCGTGGAGAATGAACTCAGCCAGTCGCAGTTTTGCCATGGAAATCCGAAGTGGTTCGTTGCCGATGTGACATGCTCAAATCGCTCGTAAGTCGGGCAACAGACGATCACATTCTTGCTTCACGACGGCATAACATTCGCACACACGCTGCTCCAACCCAGGCCTGTCGAGTACTTCGATATGCCCATGACGGTAGCGAATCAGGCCGGCGCTCTGTAGTTTCGGCGCCGCCTCTGTCACGCCAGATCTTCGCACGCCCAGCATGTTGGCGATTAACTCCTGCGTCATGCGCAGTTCGTTGGACGGCAAGCGGTCCATGCTCAGCAATAGCCAACGGCAAAGTTGCTGGTCGATTGAATGATGCCGATTGCAAACAGCGGTCTGTGCCATTTGCGTGATCAGCGACTGCGTATAGCGAAGCAGTAGTCGCTGCATTGGGCCACCTCGATTGAATTCTTGCTTCATGGCGGCGCCGCTTAACTTATAGGCGCGGCCAGCGCTCTGTACAATCGCACGGCTCGGCGTGGTTTCGCCTCCCATGAAAAGGGCAACACCCACGATGCCTTCATTACCGACGATCGCAATTTCGGCTGATGCGCCGTCTYCCATGACGTAGAGGAGAGAGATGATCGACGTGGTTGGGAAGTACACATGATCGAGGCGGTCTCCAGACTCGTAGATAACGTGGCCTAGTGGCAAATCTACCGCGGCCAGTAGCGGAGTTAGGCGAGCCCACTCCACTTCGGGCAAAACGGACAGGAGGTGATTTTCCCTAGGGTTTTCAAGCGCATGCATGCGTCGGCCTCACTGCTCGTGTTATGCCCCTTGCTGCACTTTTTGGCAGCAGATGACGGGTTGGCACCGCAATCTAAATATACGCCCACTGACGCACGACCAGAAAGGGATCTTTACCAAGATGCCAGGACACGGCAGAATTCATCCAACCTATCTGCCCTTGGCGCGGCCGCGGTATCACCGCTGCCTGCAGCATCCAGGGCACGCGGTGTGGCTTGGCTAGTAAAACAGGTTTCCGGGCCTCTTCGATGGCTGCGGCAGGACGCAGTCGTTTTCGTCACTTTTTGCAGGGAAAACAAGGGAGCCCCGCTCGCTGCGACTCGCTGACGAACCACTCGCCGAACTCACCATGCTGTGAGGCTTCGACGACGATCTGGCTGCCCAAATCACCCAAACCAGTAACCGCATTCGCGGCCTGCTCACCCAGATCCATCCGCACTGGAACGGACCTCGCATGGACCATCCGGCCGTGCTCGATCTGCTCGAGCGCTACCCGTTGCCCGCCGAGCTTGCCGCGACCAGCGAGAAGACGCTCGCCAGCCGCCTAACCATGCTAGCGCGCGTAGGCAGCCACCATCGTCATGCCGCGCCTGGCCCTGCAGCTCGTCGCCTCACGCAAACAACGCGACGAGGTCGCCAGCGAAGTCGAACGCCTGGTACAGGCACACCCTCGCTGGCCGGTCCTGACCAGCATGCCGGAAGTCGGCGTCAGGACCGCCGCCAGACTCCTCACTGAGGTCGCGAAGCCTTCGCTTCAGCCGCGCATCTTGCCGCCTATGCCGGTCTCGCCCCGGTCACCCGCCGCTCAGGCTCGTCCATCCGCGGCGAACATCCGACCATAGCGAACCCCTCGGGCCGCCTCGCGCGAAAGGCCACTTCCTTGTCGACCACCAGCTCGTTCGTCCGCTCATCGAGCACGCAAAGCAAGGTGGGGCTCGCCGCCGTAGCCGGCAATGCTCACTGCAAATTGCCCTCGTTCGGCGCCTCCGCCGTTTGCCTGGTGCCCGCGTGCTTACGACAGCAGGCTTTCGTAGGGGATGTGCAGGCCATCGTGCAAGCGCTTGACCATGCACAGGCTGAGCTTGCGCTTGCGGATCAGTACCTCAGACACGCGGCCACTGGAGCCAATCCCGCGACGATGTAGCGCTATACGGGCGGTATCAGGCTGCCATGAGGCCGCTGCTCGGTTTGCCGACGCCGGCGGCAGCGAACTTGCCACCATGCGCGCGCCCTCAATAGCTGCCGCCGATCATTGCCGGCGCAAACGTGCCGGAGTTCCCTATGCAACATTCCGTTGAGTATCGCGGCTTCGAAATCTGGATTGACATGGTTGGAAGTTCCCAGGACATATTCGAGGCCTGGTAC
>NZ_JBFTND010000219.1:0-11783 GCF_056397305.1 Cupriavidus sp. 05N40 | reverse complement strand
CGCGGATCGAACTGCGCCTGAGTCCACTCCACCAGCGACCCGATATTGTCGACGCCCTTGGCATGCCCGACGATATTGCCGAACTGACGGTGTTCGGTACCCAGCATGCCCATGCACCAGCGCGGCTTGCTCGCCATGTTCACAAGGTTGCGCAGGGTCGGCCTGGGCGGCGTGGACAGACCGTTTTTCTTGTCCTTGTGGCGCTGGCCGAAGACCTGCAGGTCCATCGTGACCACGAGCGCCGAACAATTGGCATTCTTGGCACGGTCGATCAGGCTTTCGACAAATGTCCGGTCGCGCAGCACATACAGCTGGAACCAGAACGGATGGCGCCCGGTGRCTTCCGCCACCGCCTCAATCGAGCAGATGCTCATGGTGGACAAGGTGAATGGGATGCCGTGCTGCTTCGCCGCGCGCGCGGCCAGGATTTCTCCATTGGCGTGCTGCATGCCGGTCAATCCGGTGGGCGCGATCGCCACCGGCATGCTGACCGGCTGACCCACCATGGTGCTGGCGGTGCTGCGCTCGGTAATGTCGATCGCCACGCGCTGGCGGAATTCGATACGCTGAAAATCCGCCTCGTTGGCACGGTAGGTATATTCGGTCCATGAGCCGCCGTCGACATAGTCATAGAACATGCGCGGCACGCGCTTTCTCGCCAGGTTGCGCAGATCTTCAATGCACGTCATCTCGGCCATGGGAACTCCCTTGAAAAAAACAAAAAGCCGCCGGATCACCCGATCCGGCAGCTCGTCTGTGCAACCTCGTTACAAATGACGGGTCACCGTGCAGCCTCAAGAACAGGCTCAAGACCGCCCATACGTCATATAGCCGTTCTGGAGCACGATATGGTCAGCGATGTATTTCGCATCGTGCCAGACGCCATAGATGAAGGACGAGGCCCGGTTGACCAGATTCGGCAGGCCCAGGAAATAGATGCCGCCTTCTGCGGAGATACCGCGCTTGTGGAACGGATCGCCCTTGTCGTCGAAGGCATTCTTCACGTTCAGCCAGTTGAAATCAAACTTGAAACCGGTCGCCCAGAGAATCGTGGTGATGCCGGCTTCAGCCAGGTCGAGGCCGAGGATCGGGTTCTTGAGGCAATCCGGGTCCGGCAGCAGCTCCCAGGCGTCAGGTTCCGGCGGAAACGGCAGGCCATTCTCTTCGATATAGGCATCCGCTTCGCGCAGCACGTCGAAGTAGGCGCGGTCGCCTTCGGCGACGTTTTCGGGCAGTCCTGGCTCGAACGTCATGACGCCATCCTTGTAGGATTGGGTCAGACCGACCAGGTTGATGCCTGCGTGCGCGAGGCGGCGGAAATCGACGGTCTTGCCACCTTCATAGCCGCTCACGGCGAAAGCGACGTGCGCCTTCTTGGGCCGGATCCTCACTTCATCCCACAGCCCGAGGGCGCCCAGCCACCAGCAGTAGTCACGTCCCCGGTACGCGCGCGGCGGGCGGTAATGCTCGCCGACCGAGAGATAAACCGTCCTGCCGGCCTGGCGCAGCTCTTCGGCGATCTGCGAGCCAGAAGCGCCCGCGCCCACAACGAGCACCGCGCCTTTCGCCAATTGACCCGGATTCTTGTAGGTCGAGGAATGCAGTTGCTGGATTTTTTCGCTCTCAGGCACGATCTTCGGATAGGCCGGCGTCTGGAACGGGCCGGTTGCGGCAACGACGTTTTCTGCCTCGATGGTGCCATCGGAAGTCGTCACCCTGAAGCCGGGACGCCCTTGATGCCGTTCTACCCGCATGACTTCCACGCCGGTACGGACCGGCGCCTTCAGCATGGCGGCGTAGCTCTCGAAATACTGGGCCATGCGCTCTTTCGGCGGAAAGGTCTCCGGCGAAATGCCATCGAATTTCATCCCGGGAAAACGGTCATGCCAGGCTGGTCCATTCGCGACCAGAGAATCCCAACGCTCCGAGCGCCAGCGCTCTGCGATTCGGCTGCGTTCCAGCACGACATGCTGCACACCCATGTGCGCGAGATGCTCACTCATCGCGATGCCCGCCTGGCCAGCACCGACCACCACGGTGTTGATTTTTTCCACTGACATTTGAATTTCCTAAAAATAATCGCTCCGGTCAGTCGCCCCGGCACGGAAGCATCGACAGAAAGGCGTACTGGCGCCCTGGAGACATCGCTCATCGACAGTGGCCAGTTTGATGAAGCCCGCATCGTTTGAAAATCACGTTTTTCAAACTCATGACTTAGGAAAAAGTAAAGCGCCGGCCGAAGGGTTCCGCACCGCCGCACCACACCCGCGCACCACAAGGCGTTCCGGGCCATCGCATCCGCGCCGCCTGCGCCTGAAAACGGGCATTTCGTTTTTTCCGAGGCGCCGCATCAGTTTCGGCAAAGTCCCGATTCTTACTGTTTGCCTTATTCTGCTTAACAGTCCCAGCTCGGCCTCGATGTCTGTCGTCGGACCCAAGCCTGGAGCACGGCATACTCCTCAATCTCCGGACAACCATGAACGTAGCCAACTCCGAGCCTGCCGCACAGCAACACCACGCTCAGCCCGATACCGCCGTCGGGCTGGAACGGGTGGTCAAGAAGTATCACGACCACACCGTGCTGCATGAGCTCTCGCTGAAGATACGACGCGGGGAATTCCTCACCCTGCTGGGCCCGTCCGGCTGCGGCAAGACGACGCTCCTCAACCTCATCGCCGGCTTTGCGGAAGCCGACACCGGCGAGATCTTCATCGATGGTCAGCCGGTGACCTGCGAGCCGCCGCACATGCGGCAGATCGGCATCGTCTTCCAGAACTACGCGCTCTTTCCCCACATGACCGTGGAGCGCAATATCGGCTATGGCCTGCGCATGCGGGGCGTAGGCAAGGACGAAATCGCACAGCGTGTGAAGCAGGTGATGGACCTGGTGAAGCTCGACGGCCTCGGGCACCGCAAGCCCCGTGAACTCTCGGGCGGCCAGCAGCAGCGCGTGGCGCTGGCGCGGGCGCTGGTGATCCAGCCCAAGGTACTGCTGCTGGACGAGCCCTTCTCGGCCCTGGACAAGAACCTGCGCGGCTCCATGCAGGTCGAGATCCGGGAAATCCAGCGTCGCTTGGGCCTGACCACGGTATTCGTCACCCACGACCAGGGCGAGGCGCTGGCCATGTCCGACCGGATCGCGGTGATGTCGAACGGCATCRTTCGGCAGATCGCGTCGCCGGCCGATCTATATCAGAACCCGAAAGACCCGTTCGTGGCGTCCTTCCTGGGCGACGTGAACATCCTGCCGGGGCATTATCACGGCCAGACGGCAACGGATGTGCAACTGCGCCTGGGCTCGGGGCTCATCAGCATCCCGCATGCCCGCCTGGCCGACGCATCGCACGACGGGGAAAGGCTGGACGTGTACGTGCGCCCGGAGCACATCAAGCTTGAGAATCTGCATTCCGAATCGGTGTTGAGCGGCACGGTGATCAATCACGTCTACCAGGGCGATCACATCAATACGTTCATCGACGTGGACATTCCGATGACGGCGCGTCAGGTCGTCACGGTGCGCAGTGCGGGCCTGAGCGCCATGCAGCAATGGCCCATCGGCTCGGTCGCGGGACTTGCGCTGCCTGACGAGGGCGTCAGCATTTTCAGTCCGCAGAAGCGGACGTAAGCATAGATGCAAGATCGCACCGCGAAGGCATGACACAACGCGTCAGACAACGCAGCCTGAGAAAACACACCCATGACCAGTCTCCCCCGCTCGATGCAAGCCATCATCGCCCGTGAACCCGGCGACGCCAGTGTGTTGACGCTGGCCGAGCGCCCCATGCCCGAGCCCGGTGCTGGCGAAGTCCTGCTGCGCGTGCTCGCCGCCGGCGTCAACCGGCCCGACATCATGCAGCGTCAAGGTATCGCGAAGCCGGCGCCCGGCATCACCGACGTGCTCGGCCTGGAAGTCTGCGGCGAAGTGGTGGCCTGCGGTCCCGGTGTGGACAGTCAGCTGATGGGTCGGCGGCTGATGAGCCTGGTGCCCGGCGGCGGCTATGCGCCGTGGTGTACGGCGCCGGTCGATCAGTCCTTCATCGTGCCCGGCACGCTTTCCGATGCCGAGGCAGCCGCCTTGCCCGAGGGGCTGTTCACCGTGTGGCACAACCTGTTCGAGTTGGGCCGCCTGGCCATGGGCGAAACCGTCCTGGTCCACGGTGCAGCCGGCGGTATCGGCACGCTCGCAATCCGCATGGCGCACGCCGCCGGCGCAACCGTCATCGTCACGGACAACGACGAAAGCCGCTTTCCAGAATTGCGCGCCATGGGCGCCGATGCGACGGTCTGCTGGCCCACTACCGATTTCACCGAGGCCTGCCTGAAGTACACCGAGGGGCGCGGGGTCGACGTGGTAATCGATATCGTAGGCGGCGACTATGTCCGCCGCAATCTTGCCGCCATGGCCTTCGGCGGCCGCCATGTCAGCCTGTCCTTCATGCAGGGTTCGGCGGTCAATGTCGAACTGCTGACGCTGATGCAGCGCCAGGTGAGCCTGCACTCGTCCACCATGCGCCCCCAGAGCCATTACGAGAAAACCCGGATGGCTCAGAGCATTGCCCGCCATGTCATCCCGCTGCTGAAGAGCGGACGGGTCAAGCCGCGCATCCACGCCACCTTTCCGCTCGCGGAGGCGGTCGCGTCCCACCAGATGCTGGAGAGCGGCAAGGTCTTCGGCAAGCTGGTCCTGATCCCCTAGAGCCTGTCAATAAAGCATGCTGAAACTTCTTTTCGCTCCGACCTCGCCATTCGTGCGCAAGGTCATGGTCTGCGCACACCTGACGGGGCAGGCCGAATACATCGAGCTGCTGGACAGCGCCGCCCATCCGGTGCGGCGCGACCCGCGCATCGCGGCCCACAACCCGCTCGCAAAGGTCCCGACGCTGATCCTGGAAAATGGCCGGTCCATCTATGACAGTCGGGTGATTTGCGAGTACCTGGCCAGCCGGGCAGGCGCCGCGGACATCTTTCCCGCCTCCGGCCCCGCGCGGTGGACGGCCCTGACCCGCCAGGCGCTCGGCGATGGCCTGCTCGACGCCGCGCTGCTCGCACGCTACGAACGGACGGCGCGCCCCGAGGAAGTCCAGTGGCCCACGTGGCGCGAAGCGCTGCTGACGAAAGTCAGCGCCTGCCTCGAGTCAATCGACGCCATCGCAGCGGACCTGGTGGAAGAACAGCCCACTATCGGTGAAATCACCATCGGCTGCGCGCTGGGGTATCTGGACTTCCGGTTTCCCGAATTCGATTGGCGCGCCCAATACGGCAACGCGGCACGCTGGAATGAGACTTTCCAAAGCCTGCCCGCCATGCAGGCCACGCGCCCCCACGAAGGTTGAGATACAGAGGTCTTTGAACATGAGCAAAAAGGTCACCATCTGGTTCCTGAACGGCCCCAATGCCAATCTTTATGGCCTGGACGCCAACAAGACGTACGGCAGCGACAGCTTTCCGGTGCTGCAGTCACGATGCGAGCAAAAGGCCGAGTCCCTGAATGCCGACCTGCGCTTTTTGCAGTCGAACTACGAGGGACAACTGGTCGACTGGATCCAGGAAGCGCGCGGCGTGGCGGACGGCATCATCATCAATGCGGCCGGCCTGACCTACTCGTCGGTTCCGATCCTCGATGCCTTGCTGTCTTTCCCCGGTCCGATCATCGAAACCCATATGAGCAACATCTGGAAGCGCGAGCCGTTCCGCCACCATTCCTACATCTCCAAGGCTGCGGATGGCGTGATCGCCGGGCTGGGCGGCGACGGCTACGAATTTGCCATCGAGGCCGTCACGCGGCTGGTACAGAAGGGCAGAGCAGCGGTCTGATTTCCCACGCGCACGCGGAGCGGCAGCAAGGTGTACTCTCGCTGCCGTCCTTGCCATTTTCCTCAATGCAGTTGCCAAGATGCCAATTTCTGAAGACACCCCCTCGGGCGCGCTGGCCTTCTACAGCGCATTCGACGATTTCGACACGTGGAAGCGCGCGCTCCAGGCCCAGCTGCCGAATCTGAAAGTCATTCACTCCAGCGACATCACGCGGCCGGCCGACATTCACTACGCGCTCGCCTGGAAGCCGCCGGAGAATTTTTTTGCCGGGATGACGAACCTGCGCCTGATCGTCAATCTGGGGGCGGGGGTGGATTCACTGGTCCAGCGGCAGGATCTTCCCCCAGGCATTCCGATCACACGGCTCACGGACCCGCAGATGGCTCGCATGATGGCGGGGTACGTGCTGTTCTCTGTGCTGCGGCACGCCCGGGACATCCCGTACTTCGAGCAGGCGCAGCGGCGGGGTGAGTGGGCCTACCGTCATCCCCGTTCTCCGGAAGACATCCGCGTGGCGGTTCTGGGGCTCGGTCAGCTGGGCGCGAAAGCGGCCCACGAACTGCAGCGCCAGGGGTTCAAGGTGATCGGCTGGTCGCGCAGCCCGGCGCAGATCGAAGGCGTGGAGTGCTTTGCCGGACTGGAAACGCTCGACACCGTGCTCGGACAGGCGGACATTGTCGTCGTGATGCTGCCGCTCACGCCGCAGACGGCTGGCATCCTGGATCGGGCGCGACTCGAGCGGCTGCCGCGAGGCGCGGCCTTCATCAACGTTGCGCGGGGCGCACTGGTCGATCAGGCGGCGCTCACGGACCTGCTCCAAAGCGGCCACATCGGCGGGGCAACCCTGGACGTTTTCGAGCGCGAACCTTTGCCTGCCGGGGATCCGCTGTGGAGCATGCCCAATGTACTGATCACCCCCCACCTGGCTTCGGTGGCGATTCCGTCATCCGCGGCAAGACAGATTGCGGAGAATATTATTCGCGTTTCCGCCGACGAATCGCCGGACAACATCATCGATCCAGCACGCGGATATTGAGGTATGGACTACGTCCGGCGCAATGCGCCGGACGCGTGGAACGGACGAGAGACGCGATCAAAATAAAGCGAATCGGTTCTGGCTAGACGGCGAAGCAGGGAACTCGGATCGCGAGCCGAATTGAGGGATGGCCGGGATTSGTAAATATCTTAGGCTTCARATATTTGCTTTGTACTAAACCGCTGACGCGGTAGTGGGAGGGAAGCGGAGGGCCGCGCCAAGAACGGGACGACGAGCAGGGGGGGGCGCCAGCGCGGCCCGGCCACCCGCGAGTCGAGCGGGGCATGACCACGACGTGACGTTTTAGGCACGTGCCGGCTCGTCTCCACGCAGTGAGCACGGGACTAGAGTGCTTGCTACTTGTCGGGTTCGCTGACCTCGATTAGCCTGCTATCGATGTCGACTCTTCGCTGCGCTGCGATACCCATTTGATGCCAGAACGCTCGACCACCCGATATGGCAAGGCGCTGCAGCGCCTGCGCCAGGTCTTTTCCCCGTTGAACCTGGGGRCAGCGGCGTGGCTGATTGCAACATGGGCGTTCGCGGCGTTTCAGCTCGTGAGCGAGCGGGACCGCTTGCTGCACGACGCCGCGGAGCGTACCCAGGCGCAGGCCCAGGCGTTCGGCGCGTACTCGAAATCCAGCATCCTGCGGCTGTCCGAGTTCCTCCTCGACCTGCGCGCCAGTTGGCTGGTCGGCCAGCCGGGCTTCATCGACATGGTGCGTGAGCGGGAGAACCTGGTGGTAGACCTGTCGTTCCAGGTGGCAGTGATCGACAAGCATGGCCGGCTCATCTACTCGTCCATCGCCCCGCCCGCGCCCGGCGAGAAGGTCGACCTGAGCGGGCGCGAGCATTTCCAGGTCCATCACAACGCGGGCGGGCGCGACATGCTGTTCATCAGCGACCCGGTGAAGGGCAAGGTCTCGCGCAAATGGTCGATCCAGTTCACGCGCCCCATCCTGCGCGCGGGCAACTTCGACGGGGTCATCGTGGTCTCGGTCAGTCCGGAACAGTTCGCCAGCTTTGCGCAGACGTTCACTAACCGCGATGGAGAGGTGGCGTCGGTCATCAAGACTTCCGGCCAGGTCATTGCGCGCGTGCCGGCCCTGGAGGGCACGCTGGCACGGGCGGTCAGCAACAGGCCGTACCTCGCCAGCGAGTCGCCCCAGTCTGGTAGTTATCGGGCGGTGTCGGGCTCCGAAGGCGTGGAGCGGGTCTTCGGCTATTACCGTGTGCCGGAGTTCGGGCTCAGTTTCGTGGTGGGCGAGTCGGTCGGCCTGGTGCTGGCGCCCTACGAGGTCTATCGCCGCGTTGCCTTGGCCGGTGCCATTGCTTCCACGCTGCTGCTTGGCCTGTTGTACTACAGCCTGCGCCGCTCCATGGCGGAGCGGCGGCGCCATATGGAGGAGATGCGGCTGGCTTCGCTGGTCTATTCGTCCAGCAGCGAGGCCATGGTGGTGACGTCGCTCGATGGCACCATCATCGACGTGAATCCGGCCTTTGCCGCCGCCACCGGCTTTACAGTCGAGGAGATCAAGGGCCGCTCGGGCCATAGCGTCGGCGGGGCAGGCAATGCGGCAGGGCTGGTCGAACGCCTGCGGGCCACCGTGGCAGCCAAGGGCAAATGGAGCGGCGAATTCTCGATCCGCCGCAAGGACGGCAGCGAGTTTCCCGCCTACCTGACCGTGGATACCTACCTGGCCCACGCGTACGGCGAGCGCCGCCGCGTTGCGCTGATCCATGACATGACCGAGAAGCGCCAGGCGGAGGAAGTCATCCGACACCAGGCGAATTTCGATGCGCTCACGGATCTGCCCAACCGCCGCCTGTTCTTCGACCGGCTGGAGCAGGAAATCGAGCGTTCGCGCGGCACGCAGGATGTGCTGGCGCTGCTGTTCATCGACCTGGATCGCTTCAAGGAGGTGAACGATACCCTCGGCCACGACCAGGGCGACCTGTTGCTGCTGGAGGCGGCGCGGCGCATTGCGGCATCGGTGCGCGCGTCGGATACCGTGGCGCGGCTGGCCGGCGACGAGTTCACCGTGATCCTGCCCGCGGTGGGCGATGCCGGCGTTGTCGGGGATATTGCCCAGGCGATCCTGGAGGGGATTGCCGCGCCTTACCGCCTGGCCGGCGAGCTGGTGGTGGTGTCTGCCAGCATCGGCGTGGCGACCTACCCCAAGGACGCCGATAACGCCGAGGCCATGCTGGTGTGCGCCGACCGGGCGATGTTTGCCGCCAAGCAGGAGGGCCGCAATCGCTGGAAGGTCTTCACCCAGGCGCTGCTGCAGGCGGAGAGGGAGCGCCTGCGCATCACGCAGGACCTGCGCACGGCCCTGGTGTCCGGGCAGTTCGCGCTGCACTACCAGCCCATTGTCAATCTGCGCACGGGCAAGGTCTGCAAGGCCGAGGCCCTGATCCGCTGGGACCATCCGGTGCGCGGGCCGATCCGCCCGGCCGATTTCATTGCCGTTGCGGAGGAATCCGGCCTCATCATCGACATCGGCCGCTGGGTGCTGACGGAAGCGCTGGACCAGCTTGCGCGCTGGCAGGTGCTGCTGGGCAAGGGCTTCCAGATCTCGGTCAATAAATCACCAGTGGAGTTCTGCGCGCCCGCGAGCGGGCCCGAGTCCTGGTCCAGCATGATCGAGCGCAGGAACGTGCCGGTGGGCAGCCTCGTCATCGAGATCACCGAAGGCTCGCTGATGGAGCAGAACGCCGATGTCATGGACCAGCTCTCCCGCTTCCAGGCAGCCGGCATGGAGATCGCGCTCGACGACTTCGGCACCGGCTACTCGTCCTTGTCGTACCTTCGGCGCTTGGACATTGACTACATCAAGATCGACCAGTCCTTCATTCGCTCGCTGACGCGCGGCCCGGACGACGTGGCCTTGTGCCGCGCCATCATCAGCATGGCGCATGCTCTGCGCATCCGCGTGATTGCCGAGGGCGTCGAGACCGAGTCRCAGYGCGACATCCTGCTGGCTGCCGGCTGCGACTACGGGCAAGGCCACTTCTTCTGTCCGCCGGTGGAGGCCAGCGCGTTCGAGGCCTTCGTGAGCGCCGTGACCTGAGGCGAGCGGTGTCCTTCGGTGCCTTGGTCGGGGGCCTGCATCAGGCTGGAGGCGGCGGTGGTGGCCTGCCCTTGAGCGCACGGCGGAGCAGGGAGCGGCTGGCCGATCTCGAGCACGAGGTCAGGAGCAGCGTCGATGAGAAGTAGTTGATGATTCCCGCAAGCAAAAAGACCGCCGCTGCTTGGTGCAGGATGTGGGGGAACGGCAGCGGCGGGGCCGTCCATCAAAGTCATGCAGATGGGATGGTAATGGAGTGTACGAAGCGTCGCTATTGGCCGTTTGACTGAGCACCTTCGGTAGGTGTCGGCGCGCCTAAGGCCGGGGCGTCATGCCTTCGGCTGATCCCTGGAGCGCCGTCGTGCCGGTGGCGGCCAGCAGCCGGTAGCCGTCGTATTTTTATATGTACCTCGATCGTTGTTGCGATAGCCCTGAGTGCTGACTCGCCAGAGTCGAGGCCCATGGGGGCGCGCGACGCCGTTGTGATGAAAGGTGCACCGGGCCTCATGCCTAGCGCGCACGGAGATATCTGAAGAACTCTACGCCTTCCTGCAGGCGCCGTTTCATCATCTCCCAACTCACCAGCATTTCGCGGACGATTTCCCAGATCTTGGTTGGTCTGAAATAAAAGCGCTTGTAGAACTCCTCAACGCCAAGGTAGATCTCTTCGCGCGACAGGTGCGGATAGCCGATAGTGGAAGCCTGGGTGCCTGCCGAATTGATGAGGGCGATGACCTTGCCTTCATTCAACCATCCGTTTTCGACCGCTTGCTTATGAAGGACGGTACCCGGATAGGGCGCAGCGAGTGACACCTGGATCGTGTGGGGATTGATCTCTTTCGCGTATTTGATCGTCTTCTGGATTGTTTCGTGCGTCTCGCCGGGAAGCCCAAGAATGAACGTGCCRTGGATCTTGATGCCGAGCTTGCGGCAATCGTCACTGAATCGGCGGGCCATATCGGTCCGCAGGCCCTTCTTGACGTTCACGAGAATCTGGTCGTCGCCGGATTCGTACCCGACCAGCAAGAGCCGCAACCCATTTTCTTTCATCACCTTAAGTGTTGAATAGGGCACGTTCGCCTTTGCGTTGCACGACCACGTCACGCCTAACTTGCCAAGACCACGAGCGATCTCCTCGGCTCTCGGTCTGAGATCCGTAAAGGTATCGTCGTCGAACATGATCTCTTTGATTTCGGGCATGTTGTCCCTAATCCATTTCACTTCTTCGAGAACGTTCTCTACCGAACGCGTGCGGTAGCGATGACCCCCGACCGTATGCGGCCAGAGGCAAAAGGTGCACCTGGATTTGCAGCCTCGCCCCGTGTAGAGCGACAGATACGGATGTTTGAGGTAGCCGCTGAAGTAGTTCTCCGGTGTCAGGTCGCGCTTATAGATGGGCGAAACGAACGGTAACTGGTCCATGTCTTCGAGAATGGGTCGGGCGTCGTTGTGCATGATCCCGCCGTCGGGCAGACGATAGCTCAGACCTAGAATCGATTCGAACGGGAGGCCCTGCGCGATCTCGCGACAAGTGAAGTCGAATTCTTCACGGCACACGAAGTCGAGTGCGTCGCTCGCGGTCAGTGAGCCGTGAGGATCGACGGCGACTTTTGCCCCGATCATCCCAATGAGGATCGGGGGCTTGCGCCGTTTTAAGTGCTCTGCGAATTGAACGTCACTCTGGAACGATGGAGAGCTCGTGTGAATGATGATCAGTTCGTATTCCTGAGCAATGTCGAGTGTCGTGTCCAGCGACAGGCCATCTGCGGGAGCATCCACGACGCGGCTATCCTCGACCAGCGCAGCGGGCTGGACGAGCCACGTCGGATACCAGAATGATCGAATCTCGCGCTTCGTCTGGA
>NZ_JBFTND010000218.1:0-11883 GCF_056397305.1 Cupriavidus sp. 05N40 | reverse complement strand
CCCGTTGAAATGGGTCAAAATGGCGCTGGGATACTTCCGAAAGTAATCGAATCGTTAGTTAATAGTAGATCGAAGACTCTCGCTGCGGACATTTCCGCCCTCCTGGTGTCCTGACGGCAGGCTGAGCGCGATTCCTCCGCCATTTCACGCTTTACGCGCTCAAGACGGGCAGCTCCCCGCAGACAGACGCCCACAATCGACTTTTCCCCAGCACCAGATTGGCTAGACCCAACAGGATGAAGCGTTGTGCCGAAATCTCGCCCGAGCCATTGCTGCGACCCTTGCGATTGCGGTGACTAGAATCAGTCTTCCCCTATGCGAGGAATTGAGAGCCTACGCCAGTTCGGACAGCCTACCCAAACCATGGATTGGCGCCTCAATCCCGGCAAGCCGCAGCAGCTTCCAGAGCAACGCCTGATTGGCTGTCACCACAGGCTTTCCCGTTGCTTTCTCCAGCCTGTGAATGACAGCATGCGCCGGGAAATTGATGCAGCTAAGCAGAAGGCCATCCGCGCGCGCGTTGAAAGTCTCGCTTGCCGCTTCGAAGATCTCGTCTGCCGATGGCGTCGCCAAATCGAAAGCGGAGTTGATGCCGAGATGCACCTCGTCAACAATATGGAATCCTAGCGCCTCAAGGTAGACATGCTCCGCGGCGGCAATCTCTTGACCATACGGTGACACAAGGGACAAGCTGCGGATTCCACAAGCGCGCAGTGCACTGGCAATTGCCCCCATCGCCGTGGTGCAGGGCCGCATCGCCTGCCGTTCAAGATCGCCCTGCAGATGACGGTCGTACTCCGGGCCCTGCACGATACTGCTGGATGCGCAGGCGTAGCCAACAACCGCTGGCCTGCACGTCATGATTTGGGCCAGCGCCCGCGGACCGTCTTCGCAGTCCATTCGCTCGATCGTCGCCGGAGTCAACGCATCCGGCATCAACATTCTGGCCGTGTGTATGGTTGTCCCGGCAGGAGTCGCCTCGTGCATCCACGGCTCCGCCACCGTGTTCACGCTCGGCAGGATCAATCCTATTYGGACTGACGAATCCGGTAGTCCAGGGCGAGCGGCCTTTCCTCGTCTGGTAACAGTGGGGTGCGCTTCATGACTCATTTTGTCCTCCCAGACTCACCTGACTGGGGAAGCCATACAGATTGGCCGGATTGCTTACGAGAATCTTCTCAAACATTGCAGTATCACCGGCCCACGCCGCAAGCAAATCCACCAGCTTTCCAGCATCAGGCATCTTGCGATGCTCCAGCAAAGGGTGCGGCCAGTCGCTTCCCCAGACGCAGCGTTCAGGAGCGGCCGCGATGATCGCGCGGATCGGATCGAGCATATCGCCATGAGGGAATTCTTGGGCCGACGCGCGATATCCGGACAACTTGATCCACGCCCGCCCTGAGCGAAGCAAACGAAGCAGGCTAAGGAATTCCGGATGGGCTAGCCCCTTCGCCGGGGAGACTTGGCCCATGTGGTCGATCGCAACGTGCACGGGCAGATCCAGCAGACGCGATTCCAGCGACGGAATCCGCTCGCCCTTTACCCAAAGCTGGATATGCCAGCCAAATCGCTCAATACGCGCAGCCAACACATCCAAATGTTCAAGCGGCGTTCCGCCTGAAATTGCATTGAAACGTATCCCACGTACTCCCGCCTCGTGCATCCGCTCCAGCTCTTCGTCCGTGATGGCGGGGTCGATGACCGCGATACCCCGCGTCCTTTCCTCACCCAGCAAAGCAATAGAATCCAGAAGGCACCGGTTATCCATCCCGTAGGGACTAGCCTGAACGATCACCATGCGTCCTATGCCCACCGTATCTGCCATCTGCCGATACGATTCGACTGATGCCTCTTCCGGGTTGTACATTCTTCCTAGGGAAAGCGGATAACGCTGCCGCGGCCCGAAGATATGAAAGTGGCAATCGGTAGCATTGACGGGGACATTGACCGAAGGCGCGCTAATTTTCTCCGGCCTCGGGCTGAAAGGAATGTCTAGGGAATCTGCCGCGTCATATACCTGTTGCATGATCTTTAGTCTCCTTAAGAATACTTTCCCGCACTGACCGCCTCCGGGGCTACGGAATAGCCCGGTCAGGCCGGAGCGGCGTTGGGCGCTACCGCACCTGGCAGTGCCTGGCGAAGTCACCCTGCACGTGAGCGACAAGTTTCTGGAATGCCGACCTGAAGAGAATTTCGTAGCTGTCTCGCTCTACATATCCTATGTGGGGTGTCGCCAACACATTGCCAAGCTGCAGCAGGGAATGGTCCGCAGATATCGGCTCGCTTTCATAGACGTCGATGGCGGCCATCCCAGGCGTACCGCCTTTCAACGCAGCCGCCAGGGCACCCGGCTCGACCAGAGCCGCCCGGCTCGTATTAACGAATATTGCGCTTGGCTTCATTGCCTGCAGATCGGCGAGCTTGACGGAGTGCAGCGTTTCCTCGTTGAGCCTCAACTGAATCGTCAGCACATCACTGTTGGCGAACAGACACGCACGGCTCTCCGCGACCTTGACCCCGTCCGCCCGTGCCGCCTCCAGCGAGCGCTGCCGGCCCCACACCAGTACGGTCATACCAAAAGCTTTGGCGTAGCCACCCAGCAACTGGCCAATTCGGCCGTAGCCGAGAATGCCAAAGGTCTTGCCCCGGAGCGTTTCCCCGATGGCGGCGCCGCTGCCCTGATGCCAGCGACCCGTTCGGAGGCTATCGATATACTGAGGAAGGCGCCGATGGGCGGCCAGGACCAGTGCCCAGGTCAGCTCAGCGGCCGAATGCCCATCGGTTTTACCTTCGAGCACGTCGATCCCGCGTTCCGCGCAAGCGGTGGTATCGACATGAGCTGTGACTCCAATACCCGTAGAGCCTGTCTGCACGATCGTCTTCAATGATGGCAGCTTCGCGAGCAGCTCGCGCGTTATGCGGGTCCGCTCCCGGATCAACACAAGGTATTCCACGTCCTCAAGCTGCGCCAGCCCGGCGGCCCCTAGCGGTTGCTCGCTGATCAGGCGTATGTCCGCTGCCGGTAGCGCCGCCCTTAGCTCCCGATAGGCTGCCAGGCCGGGGACAAAACGTTCGTAGTCATCAATGATGGCGATGATTGGCTTCGGCATTGGATCCATTGGGAACCTCTCAAGAACGTGGAGGGGTGGTCTCGGCAAAACTGGGCCGGTCGACGTATAGGTCGCACCACGCGGCAAGCTCGGGGTACTCGTCGCGCCACCGGATCGCCGGGCAACGGAAAGAGACGTAGTCCAGCGCACAGGCCACCGCTATGCCGCCCAGGCTCATCTGGGACGGAAGCATAGTCGTGGAAAGCGCGGCCAGGGAACGCCTGATCGCATTCTCCCAGCGCAGCAGCCAGTGTCTTGAGGGCTCGGTATCGCTCCTGCGCGCTTCTAGGACGGAGGCCACGGCCGCGTCCATCATGCCATCGGCCAGGGCCTGGAGCCAAAGTACGCTGATCCGCGATTCCGGTTCCCGGGGAATCAGCGGCCCGACCCCGGAAAGCCCGTCCAGGTATTCGCAGATCAGTGGGCTGTCGAACAGCGAATCACTGCCGATTTGCAGGGTTGGCACCTTGGCCAGCGGATTCAGCGAGAGAAATTCGGCGCCGTTATCGTGAGGGTTCACCACGGCCTCCTCGACGCTGTCGATCAGGCCTTTCTCCCTCAGCACGATCCGGACTTTCCTCGCATAGGGCGAGCCTGGACTGTAGAGCAGTTTCATCATCGTCATGGGCGCTCAGGCGTGGATGTCGACATGCCTGGTTTCACGAAGGAACAGCACGGCGACTACCAGCGAAACGGCGACGACCATGGTGGGATACCAGAGGCCGAAATAAATATTGCCGAACTGCGCGATCAGCGCGAACGAAACAGTAGGTTGAAGCCCCCCGAACCATCCGGTGGCAATGTGATACGGCACCGAGAAAGAGCTATAGCGAATCCGCGCGGGGAACAACTCCACCAGGATTGCACCGACCACGCTATAGGTCATTGCAGCGTAGATCATCAATACCGCCAGCAGGGCAAATACCGCTGCCTTGTTGATATCCTCGGGCGCGGCGGCGTGCGGATACTGGGCCTTTGTCATACCATCCAGAACGGCGGCCTTGAACTTTTTCTCGGCCTCCTTAAGCTCCGCGGGGGCGAGCCGCGAGGCATCATATGAGGGAATCTCGAGGCTTCCAATTTTTACTAAGGCGACGGTTCCGCTGGCTGCCGGCAGCGTTTCATAGCTGGCGGCATTTTGCGCGAGGACTTGCTTCGCCACATCGCAAGAGCTCGTGAACTTCTTGGTGCCAGTCGGGTTGAACTGGAAGGAGCATTCCTGCGGGTCCGCCTGCACCACAATCGGCGCTGACTGCTGCGCGCGTTCGAGGGCCGGGTTCGCGAAGTGCGTCAAACCTCGATAAATCGGAAAGAATGTCACAGCGGCCAGCAACAACCCCGTTACCAGGATCGGCTTTCTGCCGATCTTGTCGGACAGTGAGCCAAAAACCACGAATAGCGGGCAACCGAACACCAGCGCGAACATCACGAGCATGTTCGCAGTCTTGGCGTCGACCTTGAGCGTCTGTGTGAGGAAGAACAGTGGGAAGAATTGGCAGGTGAAGTAAATGACGGTCTGGCCTGCGCACACGCCGAACAAGGCGATGAGAACCGCCCGCAAGTTCTTCCATTGGCCGAAGGCTTCGGACAGCGGCGCTTTCGAGCGGGTTCCCTCTGCCTTCATTTTCTTGAACACCGGTGATTCGTGCA
This sequence comes from Cupriavidus sp. 05N40, assembly GCF_056397305.1. Classification (NCBI taxonomy): domain Bacteria; kingdom Pseudomonadati; phylum Pseudomonadota; class Betaproteobacteria; order Burkholderiales; family Burkholderiaceae; genus Cupriavidus; species Cupriavidus sp. 05N40. Next base: position 7,123 of record NZ_JBFTND010000218.1, on the reverse strand, counting down.
ACGAAAGACGAATATAGAGCGACACCAGCAGCAAGGGTAGTGAGAGCAGAAACGGCACTCGCCATCCCCATTGCTCGTACTGGTCACCCGTGGCGTAGGAGACCGAGATGACAACCACCAGCGACAGCAGCATGCCGGCGGTGCCCGTGGTCTGGATCCAGGAGGTGAACATGCCGCGCTTATTGGCCGGAGCGTGCTCGCAGACATAGATCGCAGCACCCCCGTACTCGCCCCCAATGGCTAATCCCTGCAGCATCCGCAGCGCGATGAGTAGCACCGGCGAAAGAATGCCGACCTGGTTGTAAGTGGGGAGGAGACCCGTGGCGAAGGTGGCCACACCCATCAGAACGATGGTGATGAGGAAGGTGTACTTGCGGCCGATCATATCGCCGAGCCGCCCGAACACCGCGGCCCCCAGCGGCCGCACGATAAATCCCGCGCCGAAACCAAGGAGTGCAAGGATGAATGCCGAGGTGGAATCCAGTCCCGCGAAAAATTGTTTGGCGATGATCGTGGCGACAAGGCCGTAGACGAAAAAGTCGTACCATTCGAAAACAGTACCGAGGGATGCCCCTATGACCGCCTTGCGCGCGTCGGAACCGGATAGTACTTCGGTCGACGTCGCGCTCGACACCGCACCTGTGCTGTTGCTAGCCATGCTGTCTCCACCCATATATTAGTCGGGTGCTTGCTTGCACCCTGCGGGGCCAGTGCGTGACTGGCTTACCGCTAATTTCGTCCATATCGAGATAACTCGCAATGGCATCCCGTCTATAGCAGATAGACCTTTTCGGCATAGTGCGCCTCGTGGCACATCAAATTTGGAAACAGTGAGCGCCATATCACATGGCCTTGCGCGCCAGTCTTCTATTTTGTGCTTAAGTACACAGCACAGCACTCACGAATCTGCCCGAGCTCCTCAACGCGAGCCCGAGGTTGTCAGTTTTGGGGGCGCTTACAGTTTGGTGCTAAAGGAGGAGTGACGCTCGAGAAGCTAGCCGCCGATGCGCTACTGTCATGGCCGCAACCATAGAACTCCCGAAAAAACTGATGAATGTCGATAGCGACAAGAATGGAGTTATCTCGCCAAAGGTCTTGGCGTCTATGAATGCTGTGTCGTGGCGATGGATGCTTAGCTGGGAATCAGCGGAATGCTGCAGGCTGGTGAGACCCGCCGCTCAGGTAACGCTTCCACTAGGACTTCCCCCTGCGGCCTCCGCGACTTTGATCAGTTCGTCAATGAGGGCCTTCGCGCAGCCGGGAAGCCCGTCTAAATCCCGAGCAATCACTACGCGCTCGCGTATGACCCATGGCTCGTTGAGTTCCAGGATTTCCAGCTTCATCGTCCGACGATGGCGAAGGGCCGCCGATAGCGGAAGGATATCAATGCCAACCCCGGCTTCTATCATCCGGCACATGGCCTCAAAACTACGAATCTGAATTCGAATTTGCAGTTTGCGCCGCTCGTCGCGGACGAGGTCGGTAAGGAAYGAACGCGTGAAGGGTGCTTCCTTCATGCATGCTTACATGCTCATACTCTAGTGTGTCAAGAAGCGAAACATTCGACTTTTCCATCAGAGGATGCCCCGCAGGAGTCACCAACGCCAACTTGTCCGTACTGAAATGGACGACCTCAAGACCCTCCGCGTTTAGCGGTCCGGAGATAATTCCCAAATCGGCGCTAGCGTCCAATACCCCTCGAATAATGTCTCGCGTCTGGCGCTCTTGGAGGTCCACTGTGACCGCCGGTCGCCCTGCCATAAAGTGGGCAAGCACCTCGGGCATGAATTCCGTGACTGCGGTTGTATTCGCAAAGATGCGTATATGGCCAACGGAATCCTTGGAGAATTCCTCAAAGTCGCTGCGCACGTGTTCGAACTGGCGCTCGATGACCCGCCGGAGACAAAAATGCCTTTTTCGCCCCGCGCGATAGGTTTTCTTCTTCTGCGATACGTGCAAACAGCCGAAGGTCAGCGAAATCAAAGTGCATGAGAACTCCTTCAATATAACTGTATCAAGGCGTAGGAGTGAACCCTGATTTCCCAGGCTCCGACGACATGGAGGGCAGTGATCATCAATCCAAACGACAAAGCACTCGACTGATCTGCCCGTGAACCACCGGTTGAAATGGCACTGGCTGCTGAGGGAGGCACGGCAAGGCCGCGCGTGCGCATCCGATTCCGGCACGATTGAAACGCTAGCTTAGCGGAATGAGGCCGTACTCGCGACCTGCCTCGATGGTGAGTTTCTCTATGAGAGTCTGGATCTCTTGCCTGAGAACTCGCATCCCCCTTGTGACTGGCCGGTTCGAAGCTTCTGCAAGCATGAGCCGAGTCTCCAGCACCGGGTTCTCTATCGCGACTTCGGTGACTTTCCCTTGCTGGAACTCGGTCAAGTAAGCCGGACGAGCAAGCACGGTCGACGCCAGGCCTTCAACAACCAGTTCCTTTGCCAATGCCAGCGTGTCAACTTCATAGACGACGTTTAGCGTAATGCCAGCATGTCCTGCTGCAAGTTCTAGGGTACGGCGGAGCCCGTGATTCTTGCTCGAGAGCGTCAGAGGCAATCCATCCAGATCGGCGATTGAAATAGCGTTCTTCCGCTTGTTTGGTATCTTGGCGCCTGGATGTGTTACTAGGAAAAGCCGGGCCGCGCCAATCGCGTCAACGGCAACCGTTGCCGAGCGGCGAGCATCATGCAACACAGCGATGTCGAGTCTGCCGTCCACGAGCCATTCGTGGACGTAGCCGCTGTATCCCGAGACGATATTCACACTGAGCTTGGGGTACTTCTCCTGAACTAACTTCAGGAGCCTGAGGCCCATCAGGTTACATATCGTGGGAGTCAAACCGAGGATTACGGTCCCTTGTGGAGCTTCATGTACCGACTGCAAATCTCCAGCGATTGCTTCGAGCTGCCGAACCAGAGGCTTGGCTCTGGAAAGGAGAAGCTCGCCCTCTGGGGTAAGGGATACCCCGCGGCCATGCCTGTAGAGGAGACGAACCCCGCACTCGTCTTCCAGCTTTTGTATCTGGCGCCCGAGCGCGGGCTGCGCGATTCCGAGTACTGCAGCCGCCTTCGAGAAACTTCCAAAGTCAGCCACCTGCATCAGTAGTTCCAAGCGCCGAAGGTCCATCGCGACTCCCAGATAATATCGGCATAGCTTATCACCACCTATCGTTTTTTGGGGTCCCCTCACTCCCGCCGCGTCACAATTCCGCGATCGTTTGGCACTATCTGGTGCCAGCAGGGCCGCGCTCCATACATGCGCTACACGCTAGGCGCTGTCCATCCCGACTAACCGACGGGTTGATTCATTGAACGTTTCCGATGCAAACGTACTTCTTCTCGAGGTATTCCTCAATCCCGTACATCGAGCCTTCTTTCCCAAAGCCAGACTCCTTGACGCCGCCGAAAGGCGCGACCTCCGTTGAAACAGCGCCTTCATTAATACCAACAATGCCGAAATCGAGCGCCTCGGAGATGCGTAGTGCACGATTCAGATCCTTGGTGTAAAAGTAGGCCGCCAATCCGTAGGGCGTGCCGTTTGCAATCTGGACCGCTTCGGCATCGTCTGAGAAGCGTTGTACTGCTACGACCGGCCCGAAGATCTCTTCTCGAGAGATTTCCATGTTGGAAGTCACGTCCGTCAACACTGTTGGGGCGTAGAACAACGGTCCGGCTTTGTGCTGATGGCCGCCCGCTAGCACAGTCGCGCCGCCGTCCACGGCCTCCTTGACGAGCCTGCCGACCTTGTGGATCGCCTTCTCGTCGATGAGCGGGCCGAGTTGAGATTCAGGCTCGAAGCCATCCCCCATTGTCATGCCAGACACTGCCGCGGAGAGCTTGGCAACAAACTCGTCGTGGCACGAGGTATGCACCAAGAATCGATTTGCACAGACACAAGTCTGACCTGCATTGCGGAACTTCGAGGCCATGGCGCCCACGACGGCAGCATCAAGATCGGCGTCCTCAAACACGATGAACGGAGCATTGCCGCCGAGTTCCAGAGACAGCTTCTTGACCGTTTCAGCAGCGGCGGCCATCAGCATCTTGCCGACAGGCGTGGAGCCGGTAAACGACAGTTTGCGGACCGCCGGGTTGCTCAGCAACTCTCCGCCAATCTCGGCGGCTTCTCCGGTCAGTACCGAGATTGTGCCTGGAGGAAAGCCAGCCTCTTCGGCCAGTACACAAAGCGCCAACGCAGAGAAGGGAGTCTGCTGTGCAGGTTTGAGGACAACAGTACATCCGGCTGCCAGAGCAGGACCTACCTTGCGCGTTACCATAGCCGACGGAAAATTCCAGGGTGTAATTGCCGCGCAGACACCGACGGGCTGCTTGGTTACGGAGATGCGCTGCGAGGATTTTGGCGCAAGAATCGTATCGCCATATACGCGCTTCGCTTCTTCCGCGAACCACTCGAGATAGGCAGCCGCGTAGTCGATCTCCGCGCGCGATTCGGCAAGTGGCTTGCCTTGCTCGGCGGTCATGATCACTGCAAGATCCTCTTTGTGCTCGAGCACTAGCTCGTACCATCTGCGGATCAGCGCCGCACGCTGCTTGCCCGTCAGTCGCTTGAACTCATGAAACGCGAGTTCGGCTACGCCAATGGTTTCCTTGGTCTGAGCAGCAGATATATTGGGCACATAGCCAATAACCTCTCCGGTCGATGGATTCCGAACTTCCAGGGCTTCATTCCCACAGGGATTCCACCTGCCCGCAAGGTATGCGGCTTCTCGGAAGAGATCGGGGCGAGAGAGTTTCATGTCGTATCCTTGATTTGGCTCTTGCCGCATGGCCCACGGACCAGTATTGGTCTTTCGGGCTCGGCGCAACGTTTCATCCTAGGCGGTGTGATCTGATCTACCTGCCTGCCAGGCGTGTCTCATATACAGAACCGAGCGCGGATGTTCCCTCGTTGCGCAGTTCCTACGTCGAGACCTGATTCATCTGATTTAATTGCCGGATCGTTCGACGGCCGCCACCTCCGATTTCGTGCCGGGAAGGATGGCAGAGAGGCTCGACTGCACCTCAATGAAATAGGGGCGTCGAGCATCCAGACCACGCGCAATGGCGGCGTCGATCTCTTCCAGCTTCGTGAGGCGCTCCGCCTCAACACCGAACGAACGGGCGATCCCTATGAAGTCCGGATTGCTTAGTGTCGTCCCGACGTGGCGACCCGGATAGGTCTTTTCTTGGTGCACACGAATGGAGCCATAACAATTGTTGTTAGACAGAATAAAGAGGATCGGCAGATTCCGTTCCACCGCAGCAATGATTTCATTTCCCGTCATCAGGAAGCCACCGTCCCCAACTAGGCACACGACAGTATGATCCTTCAACCGCAGTTGAGAGGCCACCGCCGACGGCGTACCATAACCCATTGCGCCGGAGAGAGGAGCCATCAGGCGCTGCGGGAAAACAAACGGGAAGTGCCGGTAGACAGGAGCTGCGAACGTGCCCGCGTCGAGACAGACAATGGTGTTCTTGGGGGCAACATTGGCAAGCCTTTCCACCACCTTTACAAAGGGTACACCGTCGCTCGCCTGGAGCAGAGGCCAAGCGGAGATTCGTTTGTGGATAGCCCCCAGATTGCCTGCCCATTCCATGCGTTCACTCGGGATCGAGGTGCACGCGCAATTTGCGAGCTGTGCCGMGAACAGTTCGGGGTCGCACAGGAGCCCAATGTCGGGAGCGAAATGAAGGCCGACTATATGCTCATCCGGATAAACGTGAACAAGGTTCTGATGGGGTTTCGGAAGCGCGGGAAACGTATAGCCCTGGCTCGTGATATCGCCAAGACGAGTACCCAGTGCGATGATCAGGTCGCTCGTCCCAAACGCTTCGATCTGGTCCTTCGGGTTGGCGAGACCCAACTCGCCAACGAACAACTGGTGCGTGCAAGGGAAAATGTCGTGCTGCCGGAAAGAGACCGCGACCGGGACATGAAACTTCTCCGCAAGATTCTGCAGCGCATGGCGCCCGGCTGGCGAATCCAACGCACCACCTGCGATAATCAGCGGACGTCTAGCGTGGTCCAGCAACGCCGCGACCTTGGCCAGGGATTCTTCTGTTGGTACCACAGCTTCGTGCCGGACTGCCTGCCAGACTGGCTGTACAACTTCCTGCTGCTGGATATCCTCCGGCACGACCATTACGACAGGACCCGGCGTGCCCGAAGTCGCAATGCGGATCGCCTTAAACGCCGCGTCCGCCAGCTTGGCCGGGTCGGTCACTTCGACCACCCACTTCGCGATTGACCCAAACATCTGCTGATAGTCGATTTCTTGAAAGGCCTCCTTTCGGAGATCCGCCTTTGGAATCTGGCCGACCACAAGGATCAGTGGTATGGCGTCCTGCTGGGCAGTGTGGACGGCAATCGATGCATTAGTGGCGCCCGGACCGCGGCTTACCATCACAACGCCAGGCCGGCGGGTCAACCGGCCATCGGCGCATGCCATGAAGCCGGCCCCGCCTTCATGCCGGCAAGTTATGACATCAATCTCCGGAAATTCATTGAGGGCATCCAGGATGCCTAGGTAGCTTTCACCGGGCACGAGAAACACCCGATCAATACCATTGGCGGCAAAGACAGAGAGCATCGAGTGGGAAGAGGTAGCGGTCTTAGTGCGTGTCATTTTTCCGTGCAGCGTGTGCTGCGTCTCCATGGAGTTGCTATGGCCTTATTCTTCTACCGATCTGGCTATCCATCAATTGGTTGGCTTTTATATCAGCTATGCTTTTTAGGCACCACTTAGATCGGAACCTTGCCAGGACATTGCCCGGGCCGTATTCCTCAACTACCTTCAGTGCTTCGGTGGCGCAGTCTCGCAGAAGCTTGGTCGATCGACATAAAGATCAAGCCAGGCCCCCAGAGAGGGATACTCCTTTCGCCACTCAATGTCCGGGCACCGAAAAGAGAGGTAGTCCAGAGCACAAGCCACGGAAATGCTGCCGAGGTTTGTATGCGAAGGGAGCCAGCGCTCCGCCAGCACCCCCACGCTACGTCGAATCGTCTCCTCCCTCCGGAGAAGCCAGGGCTGCGTATCAGTTCTTCGCGCCTCAAGAAAGAAAGCCATCGTAGCGCCCATGACTCCGTCGGCTATCGCTTGCAGCCTAAGCA
>NZ_JBFTND010000217.1:0-16115 GCF_056397305.1 Cupriavidus sp. 05N40 | reverse complement strand
AGCTGGCTGCGCAGGCTGGCCACCGTGCGCTCGGCTGCGTCGGCGCGTTGCTGTGCGCGCTGGTAGCGCTGCGTGGCCCAGGCGCCGAGGGTGGCGACCGCGGCCAGCGTGGCGAGCAAGGCGAGGGCGACGGAGAGCGTGCGGTTCATGCCGCCTCCTTGGATTCGGCGTCGTAGCGGGCGAAGGCGCGGGCGAGCTTGACGTCGTACAGGTTGTCGCGGTAGGCCGGCCCGTTGTACAGGCTGGCGAAGGTCGGCCACTTTCGCGCTTTCAGGGCCTTGTGAAGGGCCGGATCAGCGAGGATGAAGCGCACGAAGGCGTCGAGCTGGGCGGCTTCGCTCAAACGCATGGCATCGGCGAACACCAGCACGCTGGCGTAGCCCAGCAGTTCCCAGTGAAAGCCCATGATCTGGAACAGACCCCAGCTTGCCGAGGCGAGCGCGCAGGCGGGCTCAAGCTCCATGGCGCGCGCCAGGCGCGCATGCTCGCTGGCGCCGCCGCCATAGCCGCCACGCGCCGGATTGACCAGGTTCGGGTACTGACGTGCGAGTGCATCCGCGTCGCGCCCCGTCTGGCGCAGCTGGCGGTACATGATGTGGCGCTCGAACAGGATGACGGGGCGCCCGTCTTCGAGGAAGCCGGTGCCGCGGCTCTCGACCTCGTTGACCGCGCGCACGGTGGCCAGCGGTACGCCGAGCGCTTCTGCTGCGCGCACCAGGTCGGTTGCTGCCAGATGCCTGGGCTGGCGCCCGTCGACCTGGAGCGCCAGGATCGTCTTCGGGCCGGCCAGGCCATCGACCACCAGGCCGTAGCGCTGCTGGGCCGCGCGGACCGCCGCATCGGTCTCCACGCCGAAATGCGCCGTGATGGGCAGGGCAGCGCCGCGCAGGTTCAGCAGGCGCTGCAGTTCGCGCACCTGGGCGCCGTTGTCACCGCGCCGCAGGACGGTCATGGCAGGATCTCCGGAGAAAGCGAACGAATCGGGAGCCGTCGCCGGCGCCCATGCGGAACAGCTCGACCACGTTGCCGCGCTGTGCGAAGACGGCCGCGCACAGGATCAGGTTGAGGCCGACCTGGGCGAGCATCGCCCATGCGTAGCGGGCGAACAGCACGCCGATGACGGCGGTGCCGGCGAGCACGATCAGGACGTAGGCCAGCCGCGCCGCCCAGGGCCGGTGCTCGGCGCCGTCGCGCTGGAAGAACAGCAGCCGCAGGGCGATCAGGGCGCAGAGCAGGGCCTGCATGGCGAAGAGGAGTTTCACTTGGGTTCTCCTTGTTTGCCGCCCCGGAGCAGGGCGAGGATCTTGTCGGAGTGGTCGGCTAGGCGGATCAGCGACAGGAGCAGCTTGACCACCACGGTGGATGCCACCAGGGCGCCCACGCCGAGGTCGACCTCGGCATCCGCCGGCAGCACCTTGGCGATCAGCGCCGCGGCCAGCGGCGCCGAGAGGCAGCCGGCGACCACGGAGAGCACCAGGAAGGCTAGCTTCTTGGAGATCGAGAGCTCATCCGAATTGAGCGCGAAGACGGCGGCGCCGGCGAATGCGCCCAGCACGGTGGCGGCGTCGACGCTGGGCAGGAGAGAGATGGCGCCGGCGGCGGTCACCGCGACGGCGGCGGTGCTGCTGGCGGCGATGGGTTCGGTCATGGTGTCTTGTCCTTGTGGTCAGTCCCATAGCTGCACGCGCGCAATGGCGGGCTGCGGCGGGGTGTCGGGCAGCTCGATCTCGGTGCCGTGGGGCAGCACGGCGCCCAGATCCGCCAGGCCCGGGTTGGCTTCCAGCACCGCCTCGGTCACGCCGGCGGTGCGGCCGTAGATGCGCTGGCAGATGACGTCGACGGTGTCGCCCTGCATGGCTCGCACGCGCATCAGATCAGCGCGATGGTGCTGCGGGGGATGCCGAGCAGGTCGCTGATGGCCCAGCGCCGGTCGCGGCGCAAATCTTCGACGGCCTGCATCAGCGCCTCCGCAGCCTTGTCGCCGGCGGCGGTGGCGTCATAGTCCCGGTAGCGCTCGATCAGGGCGGCCCTGGCGCTGCAGAACACCGCGCGCAGGTAGCGGTGGATGTGGGCGGAGGTGTCGTCGATCCGCGGCGCGGGTACCGCGTCCAGGGTGGCGTGGCCTGCCGCGCTCTGTGCGGCCTTCCAGGCTGCCAGTTCTTCGTTGACCGACAGGGCGGCTTCCACCAGCGCGCCACGCAGCCGCTCAGGGGTCACGGTGCCATCGAGGCGCGTGGCGGCGATGGCGAGGTCGACATCGATGTCGGGGAAGAAGCCATCGTTGCGGATCCGCTCTTGTCCGGCCTTGGCCGGCGCGGTGGCGATGAAGGAAGACATGGTGTGCCTTGGCAGGGTGAAGGCGGTGGACGGGGTGGCCGGGCCGGACCCGCATCGCTGCGCGCCGTGAGGCCGCCCCGTGCCGCCTGGTGCGCGGGGTCACGCTCGGGGTCAGCCCTTGCCGACTCCCTCTCGGGAGTCGGCCGGGGCCGCGTTCTTCAGCTCGCGCTCGAGCTTTTCGATGTCTTTTTTTACGCCGACTTTGTCGTGGAGTTCCAGGGCGCGTTTGAGCGAGCTGAGAGCGAAAGCGCGGTAGCGCCGCTGTACGTCGAGCGGGCTGGCGTCGATGACGCTTAGCTGTGCGTAGCCGACGGCCTTCTGCAGCTTGGCACGCACCTGATCTGGCATGTCCTGGTCGGCGGTCAGGTTCAGCACCGCGACTAGCGTGTCCACGTCGACAGCCTGGCCGGCCTCGGCCGCCTTGAGCCCCATGGTGGCGTACTCCTCGGCGATCAGGCACGCGGTGGTGCGCTGGTACTGGTCGGGCATCGCGAGCTGGTGGCGGATGGCGTAGATCGCCATCGGCAGGGCGCCGGCGAAATCGCCGATATCGATGAACCAGACCATGACGGTCATGAAGACCTCGTCCTGCGCGCCGGTGTCGGCTTCCAGCACGCCTTCGATCCAGGCCGCGTACTCGGGCAGCAGCACGCGCTTGAGTTCGGCCTTGCGTTCGATGGACTGAACCAGCTTGAGCTGGCGCTTGTGGTCCGCCAGCTGCGCCAGCATAAGCTCGTGGCCGGTGGCGTGGCGCAGCGGATTCCCGGCCTGCTCGATGGCTTCTGCGTTGGCCGCGGAGACGCGCAGGAAGTGATGGCGGGCCGGACTGCTCATTCCAGTACCTCGATGTTCTCGGCCATGGTGGCGCAGCCAAGGTCCTCCATGACGTAGGCGTCGTTGCTGGATTCGAAGTTCTCGATCCGGTCGCGGCGCGCGTTGTCGATGATGGTGCGGCGGCGAGCGCCAGACTGGTAGTAGATCGAGAGGTTCTCCAGCTTGGTCACCAGCAGGCCAGCTGCAGGGAAGTAGGGCACGCGTACAGCTGGCAGGTTGCCAATGCGCTTTTGCGCGATGACGAGGTCGGCGGCCAGGGTCTCCGAGGGTTCGCGGTTCTTGTTCACCACTGGGAAGTACTTGTCGGCCAGCAGCTTGCGGCCGCAGATAACCACCAGGTCGGGGTCTTCCTGGTACCAGGGCTCCAGCATCTCGTTGACCAGGTCGAACACCAGGGCGTCCAGATTGGCGTAGTCGCCCTTGGTGCCGACGACGATCTTGCCGGCGCTCTTGCCCTCCTTCATGACGCGCTGCGGTGCTTGCTCGCGCATGTGTTGCAGCCAGCCCTTGTTGACGTCCTGCAGCAGCGGATTGGCGGCGCGATCGGAGTCTGCTTCGCGGCGCACGCCGTTGAAGCCGATGATCATGCGGTCGAGTGCCTGCCGCTTGATGATGGCGTCGCGGATGCGCGTCTGGAAGTCGGGGAATTTGGCCCAGGCGTCCAGCTTCTGGTACGTGATGTGCGTGTCGGAGTCGGTCTTCTCGCAGCGGTACCGGCGGTCGTCGAGGGTGGTGAGGTCGCTGGTCTGGCGATCACGCTTGGACGTGTCTGTGGTGCTGGCGGCCGGGCCGGACACGCCCAGGCCGATCTTCTCGCCTTCGAGTTCCAGGACGGGGTAGACGTTGATCGAGTTGAGGAATTGGCTGGATTCCTGGATCTTGGCCTCAAGCGTCTGCTGCACGCTGGGCTCGACCGAGAACTTACGGTCGACGCGTTGCACGCCGTTGAGCTGGGCGATGGTGTCGGCAAACTGCTCGTACAGGACGCGGGTGTCGTTACGCATTGTGGTGGCTCCGGTTGGATGTGGTGGAATGCGCTGCTGCTGCGCGATGGTTTGCACCGCTTCCTGCATGTCGGCGTTGCTAGCGTCGGTGTCCTGCTGCCTAGCGAACAGCTTCTTGATGCTGGCCGCGACGCCGGGCTTGAGCGCAACAGGCGTCTGCTCGGGTTCGAATTCGAGAGCGATCTCCACGGCCTCGGAGAAGAGGTTGTCCGGGTCCTGCTTGCGCTCGGTCAGCGGGCTCTGCTTGGCTTTGGCGCTGAATTGCAGCATCTCGCAGCCCAGGCTGGCGGGGTTGTCGGTGACAGCCAGGCCGACCAGGTAGGCCTCGCCTGTGTCGGCGAAGTCGGGGCGGACCTCCATGGAGCAGTAGATTTTCTGGCGGGCCTTGTTGAGTGCCACCAGCTCGGCGGTTGGGTCGATCTGGGCGTACAGGCCGAGCTTGCCATTTTCTTCCTCGGTCTTCAGCGCGACAACGTCGCCATAGGCCTTGAACGGGCCGCTCGGGTCGTAGCCGCGGATGTGCTCCAGGTTGACGCGCGCGCCATAGGTCTTGGGCTCGTAGCTGGTAGCCATCTGCACCAGCATGTCGCGGTCAATGGTGCGGCCATCGCTGGTTGCGCCTTCGGTAGCGATGCGAAAAAACTTGGTCTTGGCGGCCATGGTGTCCTCGTGTTGGCGATGCGTCGTGGTGCTGCCATCTTGTGCGGCGTGGCACGCGCGGGCAATGTCGATGCGTTGTGGCTGGGGCCTACACAACATGAGCGACGTGGCACGCGTGCGCGCGGCAGGTAGCGTGGCGGCATGGATACGCAAGCCCTCTCAATAGTTCCTGCCGAAGCGGTGATGGACCCTCGCCGACGCGCTCGGGCGCTTTACTGGCAGGGCTATCGCATTGCGCGCATCGCCGAGATGCTGAGCATCACCGCGGCCACCGTCTACAGCTGGAAGCGGCGCGATGCTTGGGATTCGGCGGACCCTGTCGAGCGGGTCAGCACCTGCATTGAGGCGCGCATGGCGCAGTTGATCGCCAAGGAAACGAAGGAGGGGAAGGACTTCAAGGAGATTGACTTGCTGGGCCGGCAGATGGAGCGGCTTGCGCGCGTCCGGCGCTACGAGGTCAGTGGCAGCGAGGCGGATCTGAACCCGAAAGTAGCGAATCGGAACAAGGCGCCAAGGAAAGCGCCCGAGCGCAATGCGGTGAGCGAGGAACAGCAGGTTCAACTGGTCGAAGCCTTCATGGATTCGCTGTTCGGCTACCAGAAGGGTTGGTATGAGGCGGGTCTAACCGAGCGTATCCGCAACATCCTGAAGAGCCGGCAGATTGGCGCTACCTGGTACTTTGCGCGGGAGGCGTTCATCGACGCGCTGACCACCGGGCGCAACCAGGTCTTCCTCTCCGCCAGCAAGGCGCAGGCGCACGTCTTTAAGCAGTACATCATCCAGTTCGCGCGGGATGCCGCCGGCGTGGAGTTGCGGGGCGATCCCATTGTGCTGCCGAATGGCGCCACGTTGTATTTCCTTGGCACCAATGCGCGCACGGCACAGAGCTACCACGGCAACTTGTACCTGGACGAGTACTTCTGGATTCAGCGCTTCCAGGAACTGCGCAAGGTAGCGTCTGGGATGGCTATTCATGCCAGGTGGAGGCAAACCTATTTCTCCACGCCATCCAGCCTGGCGCACGAGGCCTATCCGTTCTGGTCCGGCGCGCTTTTCAATCGTGGACGGAAGAAGGAGACCCGGGTACAGGTCGATATCGACCACGCCAGGCTGCAGCATGGCAAGCGGTGCGGCGATGGGCAGTGGCGTCAGATCGTCACCGTCGAGGACGCGGTGCGCGGTGGCTGCAATCTGTTCGACCTGGACCAGCTCCGCCTCGAGTACAGCGATGCCGATTTCGAGAACCTGCTGATGTGCGGGTTCATCGATGACAACGCCTCCGTGTTCCCGCTGTCCGTGATGATGCGCTGCATGGTCGATAGCTGGGAGGTGTGGGAAGACTTCCGACACTGGTCGCCGCGGCCATTCGGCAACCGCGAGGTGTGGGTAGGCTATGACCCGAATGGCGGCGGTGGCGACAGCGCCGCGCTGGTGGTCGTGGCGCCCCCGCTGGTGGCCGGCGGCAAGTTCCGCGTGCTGGAGAAGCACCAGTTCCGCGGCATCGACTATGAAGAGCAGGCTGCCGCCATCCAGCGTGTTACCGAGCGCTACAACGTGAGCTACATCGGTATCGACCGCACTGGGATCGGCGATGCTGTGTTCAAGCTGGCGCAGAAGTTCTTTCCCGGGGCCGAGGGCTTCACGTATTCGGTCGACGTCAAGACTGGCTTGGTGCTCAAGGCGAACGATGTCATCAGCAAGGGCCGGTTGGAGTTCGACGCCGGCTGGACGGACTTCGCCGCATCCTTCATGTCCATCAAGAAAACTACCACCGCCGCTGGCGGGAGGGTCACGTACCAGGCCGGCCGCTCAGAGGAAACCAGCCACGCGGATCTCGCGTGGGCCTGCATGCATGCGCTTTCGCACGAGCCGCTCGAAGGCGTTACTACTACCAATTCAAGCATTATGGAGTTGTCATGAGTCGAAGGAAAGCACGCCGCCCGGCGCCTGTTGAATCGCACGCCACGCCGGCATCGTCGGTGGAGGCTTTCACGTTTGGCGATCCGGTTGCCGTGCTGGACCGGCGCGAGCTGCTCGACTATGTGGAGTGCTTGCGCTCGGGGAAGTGGTTCGAGCCACCGCTGTCCTGGGATGGGTTGGCGCGGTCGTTCCGCGCGGCTGTGCATCACAGTTCGCCGATCTATGTGAAGCGGAACATCCTGGTGTCTACCTTTGTGCCACACAAGCTGCTGTCGCGCTCGGCGTTTTCACGGTGGGTGCTGGACTTCCTGATCTTTGGCAATTCCTACCTGGAGCGCCGAGACAATGCGCTAGGTAAGCCCGTCAGCCTTGAGCCGGCCTTGGCCAAGTACGTGCGGCGTGGCGTGGACCTCAATCGCTACTGGTTCGTGCAGAACTGGCAGACGCCGCATGAGTTCAAGTCGGGGAGTGTCTTCCATCTGCTGGAGCCGGATATCAACCAGGAGGTGTATGGGTTGCCGGAATATCTGTCGGCACTCAATGCGACCTGGTTGAATGAGTCGGCCACGCTATTCCGCCGGCGGTATTACAAGAACGGTAGCCATGCCGGCTTCATCCTGTACATGACGGATGCCGCTCAGAAGCAGGAAGACGTGGATGCACTGCGCGAGGCGATGAAGAACAGCAAGGGGCCAGGGAATTTCCGGAATCTGTTTATGTACGCGCCGGGGGGCAAGAAGGAGGGAATTCAGCTGATCCCGGTGTCGGAGGTGGCGGCGAAGGATGAGTTCTGGAACATCAAGAACGTGACGCGGGATGACCAGCTATCAGCGCACCGCGTGCCGCCGCAGTTGATGGGGATTATTCCCAGCAACACGGGCGGCTTTGGGGATGTGGGGAAGGCGGCGGAGGTGTTTGCGCGGAATGAGATTGGGCCACTACAGGAGCGATTGAGGGAGTGCAACGAATGGCTCGGGGTGGAAATTGTAAAGTTCGGCCCATATTCATTGGCCGACTGATGAGCTTGCTTGAGCTAGGTTCTGGAATGTTCTCTGATTTTCTTGTGGTGGTTCGGCCAATCCAAGCGGCACCGCGCCGGCTTGGCTGAAAATTTGAAACTTAATCTTTAGGAGACCAAGGCGGTGAACTTTTCCTTGAGAAGAGGGAAGCTATGGGCCCCAACGGAGGAGTTTTTAGCATCTAATAGTAGGGCTTCGATATCTTGGTCTGTCAAGGCAATTATAAAGCCTCGTTGGTCCTTGGCAGTGTCATTGCATCCCTTTGCTAGTCTTTTCGCGTCCGCGATGGTGCGGCAGACGAGTAAGCCGACCTGGCCCCGACTTGGGGAGAATCGCCCCGATAATTGGTCTAGCTCTGGATTGCCAACCTCTTTCCCATAATTTTTGCATTCAACAAAGATGAAGGCAGAAGGATAATGCAGTAATAGCCAATGGAAAAACCCCGTTCTGGCTTCGTTGGTGTATGTTATATCAATCCGTTTTCGGCCTTCATGGATGTTATGCTGTTTTTTGGGGTTGCATAATACGGGATAAAATATGGCTGAAAGAATTTTTTCGATGAGATTTTCGTAAGCTGATGCATGATCGCGCCCAGTCGGGCAGTTCTTCAACTCCAGAATTAGGCTATCCCAATCGAGAGGGGCGGTCGCTTCGATCTCCGAAATCTCCCCGTGTTCTAGCGGTGGGGAGGTTCTGCTGTCTTTGTCGGCCTTATATTTTTCAAGAATGTACGGTCGTTTGAGTGTTTGCTCGACAACAGCAAGTTTGTCAGCGCCATACTTGGCCCGCAGTGCTCTCTTTGTTACTCTTGGAGTGCCGTTCTTCAAAAAGTAAACAAGGCTTGATTGCTTTGCGATTTCCTCTTTTTGCATCTCCGGCAGGAGGTACTGCGAGTAATATTCCGCATACCGGTAACTTAGCTTATGCCGCACAAGAAGTTTTGGAACTAAGATTATTTTTCCTTCTGAGGTCGTGGGGAGTTCAACGAACGCATCCTCCCATACTTCTTCTTGCGGGTTCCAAATGGGGCCAGATGCTACGCCGGGTGTCAATGGAATTCCATAATAAGCACACATATCCTGTGTGTAGCTAATTAATGGGCCCCGAAGAATATTGCAAACCGCATCGGATATCATATCTTTACCTATTCCTTCGATGAGGAGGCAGGTATCTTCAAGATCCTTCAATAACCCAGAAACCGATGCTTGGCTTTTGGATAGTGCGCCCCAGACTGATTCCGCAGATTTTGCACCAAATGCATGTCCCCTCGATTTTCCTCGGGAGTAACCGAGGTGAAATTCGTTTCGTTCATTTAAACTACTAAGAAGTTTTTGGGCTTCTTGGTTTTTGCCGGCGCGAATTCGTTGTAAAACGGTCTCGAAATAACTTTGCACGAGTGAGGCGCATTCGTGACCCCATGGGGATTTAAGGGTGCGAAGCGCGCTTGGGTCAATAAATACTTCGATGTCTGTGTCTAATCGAATATCGACAAAATCTAAATATGGTTGTGTCTTGCCAAGGTCGAAATATTCAGAGACCCGCATTGTTATCGTGCTCCATTATTATGATCCGCGCAAAAGGGTGAGGCTAGGTGGCTATTTTCGCGATGCTGATTTTAAGACTTTTGCTAGCGGAAGCGACCATATCAGCTCATTGACATTAGGTCACCCCCCCAAGAGAAGGCTGTCACTTAGGTGAATTTCGGCGCGGTGGGAGCGAGCACCGTGTGCGTCAAAGGGCGTGTGCCTAAGGCGCCGCATCGTGGGCCGACTCGCTCTTTTCCTGCGATTCCGCGCGGTTGAGACCCCGCCTCGCCGGCCCGCTTTGTCGAGTGGTTTTTCTGCAGGTGCAAGTGCAACGTCCGGACTGGCCCGCGCGAAAGCAACTCGCTCTGACAACCTTCACGGAGCCTTGCGAATTTATGCGGATAAAGGCACATGACGGGGCTCCACCAAGAGCACACATGAGCAAGGTTGGCGCGGGCATCTCCGCACCGCGAAATTGAGATACGGGGGCCTCTCCGGAAAAAGGTAACTTCGCTAACTACCCCCAGAAATCGTATCTAAGTGCTTGATTTATAAAGGAGCGGATGGTTACCTCTGAAAGGTAATTCGGGGTAACCAAAAAGGTAACCTACTTCTAAGTGCTTGATTTTATTGATGATTGGACAGGAGGGAAGTTACTCTTGAAAAAGGTAACTGATTACCTCCAAGTTACCCCGATGTTACCTTCAGCCAGAAAGCTGAAATCCCTTGTCTGGTAAGGCTTTCCGAGACTTTTCGAGCATCCAGTTACCGAGGTTACCTTTTTCCGGACCCCCGCCAGACTTTAGATTTGCCCATGTCGGCCCGGTGTCCCTGCAGCTCTCCATCCATTTGCTTCCTCACGCCTCGATCGCGATCACGTGCGCGCACGAATCGAGAGGATCGTGCCAATCCCGACGCTCGATGACCTTATCCGAAGCGAGCGATCCCACTGCGCTCGGCCGCGCTGCCGGCGGCGTCTGCCGCGTTACACTGCCGAAAAATAAACGGGATATGGGATTGATCTTATGGGATCGAATGAATCCGGGGATTCTGGGGCGGCGAGTATCAAGCGCAATCCGCGATGGGAGCGCGACGAGCTCATTCTGGCTTTGCAGCTCTACCTTAGGCACAGGGCGTCGCCGCCTGGCAAAGAGAGTGCTGAGGTGGCAGAGCTGTCGGCGCTTCTCAATAAGGTAGGCCGAGTGCTGGGCTCGGCCAACGCCGAGACTTACCGCAACCCCAACGGCGTCTACATGAAGATGATGAACTTCCGACGGTTCGACGCCGACTACACGAAGGCAGGGAAGGTCGGGCTCACTCGGGGAAACAAGGACGAGGAGGTTGTCTGGTCGGAATATGCAACGGACCTGGCCAGGCTTGAATCTGTGTGCAAGGCCATAAGGGCCGCGGTCCAGGACAAGGCCCTACGCGTCGATCTCGCCGGTCCCGAGGAGCCGGACATCCAGGATGCCGCGGAAGGCCGAGTGCTGACGCGCGTGCATAGATTGCGCGAGCGCAGCCGCAAGCTTGTCGAGGCGGCGAAGGCGGCCGCGCGCAAGAAGCACGGCCGCCTATTCTGCGAGGCCTGTGGCTTCGATTTCGCAGCGAAGTACGGACCTGCAGGCGAAGGGCTCATTGACGTTCACCACACGAAGCCGGTTCATACTCTGGTTGAAGGGGAAAAGACAAGGCTTGAGGATCTCGCGCTGCTCTGCGCAAACTGTCACCGCGTGGTGCATTCCTCTCGATTGTGGAAAACCGTTGAGGAGGTTTCGGCCCTGGCTCGGAAAGGCGCAGCGTAGAGGCGAGGTCGGAACACTGCGATACTGGAGAGAGTGTGACGCGGGAGTGGGGTTCGAGTCAGAAAAGACCTCAATCGCCAGTTTCCTGTGGTTCCCCAAGTGCAGCGTAAGGTACTGAATTCTCTGCACTTTTGCTTCCCCTCCCTCGCACCACCCACCCCTTTCCGCAGTACACAAATCCACACCAAAGTAGACCGCAAACCTAAGCCCCACAAGGGTTTCTAGGATTTTGCACGTCCTCGCTTTCGTGTCGGGAAAGCCGCACAAAAACCCGCGAAAATACGCCTCATTACGCTTGAATTACGCCAGCACTACGTCCGGGTCTGCCGGCGCGCGGCCTGCTCGGTACAATGGCCATGTGCCAAGCGCACCACAATATCGGGATGAGCGCGTTTGCTCTGGCTCCGGGGCCCTAAGGAATTTGGGCAGTGGCAAGTCGGTTCGAGTACGGTGAAACGCGCTTTGTCGCTACAGGCATGATCGGTGAGCGTGTCTATGTGCTGGTGTACACAATGCGAGGCGAGACGATGCGCGTCATCAGCCTGCGCAAAGCCAACCGCCGCCAGGTGTTGAACTATGTCGACGAAACGTAGTGTCCATATCCCTAGCGAAGCCGAGGACAGGGCGCTGACACTCGCGGCGGAATCCGACCCCGACAACCCGCCGCTTACCGATGAGGAACTGGCGCGCATGCGACCCGCGCGGGAAGTGCTGCCCAAGCTGATCGGTGAGAAGGCAGCGCAGCCCTTGCTCAAGCCGCGCGGCCGGCCGGCGCTGCCGGCAGACCAGCGCAAGGTATCGCTCAACATGCGAGCCGACCGCGATGTGATCGACGCATTCAAGGCAACCGGAGATGGCTGGCAGACGCGTATCAACGAAGTACTGCGCGCCTACGCGAAGTCCCACCGCATGCTGCCCCGCGGCTGACCTGCTGCTTTCCTCCGTGCCACTTGCCTCTTTCCTGTGGTCGTCCCCGTAGCGGCGCCTAGAGCGCCGCTATTCGTTTCTCCTCTCCAAGCCACCACTCCGACATCGATGCCGCCGATGCACTTCCAGGTGGCGATCACGTTGCCGACCTGCGAGGCTGCCTGTTTGAATCCCTTGGCGCCGCCACGGAGGCCACAGCAGAAGCCGAATGTCTTGTACTCGCGGCGGATCGTGCGAGCACCTCGCTGTAGGAGAAAGCCTCGCTGCGGGAGGACGTAGTTCCTACATTCTGCCGATCGATCGATGCGTATGCTGGAAAAAGCCGAAGGGTGTTTAGGAGAGCCTCATGAAGACCATTCTTGTGTTGATTGCCGCATCAGTTGCGCTGCTTGGCGGGTGCGTTGTCGCACCCGATCGAGACGAGCACCGCGGGGGGTACTACGGCGGAGATGGGCGAGCAGATCATGGTGATCGCTATTGGGGGGATCATCGGGACTACAGTGGTGACAGAGATCGATGGCAGGGCGCCCCGAGGTACTAGCGTGCTCCGCACCCTCTAGCATTCCTCCATCCAAAGGCCGGATACCCGTGCTGCCCCGATAGGCAGACCTGCCAAGGATTGACGCTCGCAGCCACCTTGGGGTGGGTTATTTTTGGGTCTTGGGCTGCTGGAGCGTGGAGCCGGCCGACGACTGATACAGAGACGGTTGGGAATATGATGTTTCGCTATCGCTCGTCGCGGTGTCTCCTTTAGAGCGAGAGCGGGCACCTGCGGCGCTGTAGCGCTTTCCAAGATCGGCGTTCACTCCACCCGCGGAGTAGCCCTGCGTCTGGCCAGAACCGTAGCTGCCCATGGTGGCAGTCTGGCCGTAGCCAGACGTGCCGCCGGCTTGGCCATAACTGGCCGCACCAAGACGCGGCCCGGCCTGGGCTGTCCCAGCCAACAGCACAAGAATCAAGCAGGGTATCTGTTTCATTTGTAGGCTCCACTTCGTAGATGTAAGGCTGATTACCTGATAGGAGGTCATTGTGCTGTCCAGCCAATGACTGGCTTTCCCTACCGAAGTTGGGAACGACAAATACAACGGGCCAGGGGGCGCGTCGGCCAGCAGCTTCTTGAGCGCGGCCTTGCGTTGCATGGGGGGAGAATTCGGGCAGCTGCGGCGCCGATGCGCGCGAGGGCACGATATGGCGGAGCGCCTACGAGCCGCAGGTGGCCACGGAATCTAGACTAGTCGCCGGTCAGCCAATCGAAGAACTTGTACACACCATAGGCTGCCGCTGCGCCCAGTGCAACAGGTGCCGCGGCTGCTGCAACTGCCGAGCCACCGGCGAGGGACGCGATTCCAGCCACGACCCCGGATCCCGACGGCAAGGTACTTAACGGGCGGAGTGGTGGCCGCTAAACCCCTCATTCGGAGGGGTTTGACTGGACATGCAATCAGAATGCCGAAGGCCGGTCCGGCGGCTATAGCTTTGCGAGCGCATTCACTCCTGACGCGCGCGGCGCGGGCGCGGCATCCATCAGCGCGCCACAGGCCCGCGATGGCGGGCGGACTGCCGCTGCCGGCCACAGCAGCCAATCAGCTCGACATCCACGATGGGCATTTTCACTGTGAAGCGCAGTGGCCAGGGCGACAGCCGCCGACTGAGGCAGCCCACTCCTCCGGGGAGATTTAGGATCGTCCAAATGCCTGCCGGTATTGCGCCGGCGTAAGCGCTGTCAGGTCCTTGAACATCCGGCGCATCCCGGAGTCGCTGCTAAAGCCGAGTTCCGCGCTGATCGTATTGGCCGGCGCAGAGGTATGAATCAGGCGCTCGCTTACTTGATTGAGCTTTATCCGGCGCACATAGCTTGCGACCGGCAAGCCGGTCGCGGCAACAACTTTCCGGGCCAGGGTTCGCTCTGTCATGTTCAGTTCCTGGGCCAGGCGGGCAACTGTCGCCTCAGTAGCAGAAATCTGTTCCGCAATCATGTGCAGCTTGCGCAGTAACCGATCCGGCTGCTCGATCAGACTCCTCATCTGAAAGGCATGATGAGTGCGCTCGGGACGCGGCAAGACCATAAGCTTCGTCAGATCCCGGTAGGCTTCCCTGCTGATCCGCTTTTCTATGAAAGACTGTGCGATCGGCAGATAACCGTTGACCCCTGACGCGGTCGCAGTACGCAAGTTGTAAACACTGGTTCGTTCGGTTTGCCAAACGGCCTTGGGAAACTGCTCTCGCATCATGTCGGCCAGCCACCATGTGACCGTCGCCTTTTGCCCGTTCAGCCTGCCCGTGGCGGCAGCCAGGCAGACGCCGGTGCAGTAGCTCCACATCATCACGCTTCTTTGCAGGCCGGCCAAAGCCGTGATCATGCCCGCATTCTTCGCCAGGGCGCCGGCTATCTGCCAGGCTGATTCAGCCCAGAACCCGGGTATCAGTATTGCATTGAGGCAGGCGTCTTGAGCCGCGGACGCGGCTTTCAGCGAATGGCCGTGAGCGCATTCGACAAGGCCCGCCTGGGCCGCTACAAACACCGGCTCGAAGAGAACCATCCCGGCCCGGCGGTTCGCCGCATGAACAAGATCCGCGAACGCGAACAGCCCTGCCGGCAAGCATTCCGGGTACAGCAGCAAACCGATGCGGAAGGGAGCCGGCGGAGGCATGGCAGAAAATAATCGTTTTATGTCAGTTCTGGCCATTTTAGGAGAGCGACGCGCAGCACACAATGAATTCCTCCCATCAGGAAGGATAGATCATGAAAATAACGCAACTCCGCAATGCCACGGCCGTCGTCGAGATTGGCGCTTATACGATCCTGGTTGATCCGATGCTGGCACCAAGAGGCGCATTGCCGCCACTGAGGTTTCTCGGCCAGCGAGAGCGCAATCCCGTCGTTGATTTGCCGCCGGTGACCGATTCGTTGCTGGAATCGGTGACGCATTGCCTGATTACGCATTGCCAGAAAGGGCATTTCGACCATCTCGACCGCATGGGAAAGCACTGGCTACGCAGCAGGCAAATTCCCGTTATCTGCACGCCGCACGATGCGGAGCATCTTCGTCAACGCGGCTTAAACGTACATCCGCTGGCGGAGAATCATCAAGAACCGCAACCATTCCTCGGCGGGAAAATCAGGACAATGGCTTGCCGGCATGGGAAAGGCATGGTTGGACTGTTGATGGAGCACGGCGTCGGCTACTTAATCGAGATGCCGGGGGAGCCTAGCCTGTATCTCTCCGGCGATACCATTTTTACACCCGCAATTCGCGAATTTATCGCGCGCCTTCAACCCCAGGTTTCCCTGATCCCGGCCGGAGGAGCCAAGTTCGACGTCGGGGACGAAATCATCATGGGCACGGGTGACGTGATTGAATTCACCCAGGCCCTGAAAGGCATAGTAGTTGCCAATCATCTGGAAGCGCTGAGTCATTGCCCCGTACAACGGGCGGAACTAAGGGTCGCGGCAGCCCGTGCAGGCGTGGGCGACAGGTTGCGGATTCCCGCGGATGGGGAGGCCTTGGAATTCGCGGCTTGAAGGTTTGGCCTTGGGGTCGAGAGCAGCAGTTCGTCGGTTATCAGCTCCCGGAGCCGGACTGTCCGCTGGTGAAAGTTCCGGGGACGGCCAGCGACGTTGAGTGGTACCGCGCCGCGCTGGCCGAGTTGCTGTTGCGCGCCGGCTATGAGGTCAGGCTGAAGGCGGCGGCGGTGGCGGCGTGTCAGTGAGCGCACGCAGCGGAGCAAGGGACGCGGCTGGCGGACCCGGAGAACAATGCTAGGGCCTGCAGGGGAAGGCTTTCCTCAACTCTCGTAGCAATGTGGGGGTCACGTAGTCGACGTCGGGGGGGCTGTTCAAGATAAGCTGTTTGGCGGTGTCATTGGTCAGCGCCAAGTTGCCCGGCATGCAGAATAGCGGCGTGCCATTGATCACCCGCGCGGTAGAGGCACTCCAGGTTACGCCTTCCGTCAAGCCTTGCAGAAAGGCGTCGGTGTGCGAGTTCATGGCGGGATTTGCGGCCATTGCACGGAAGAATTTGACAGTCATGTCGGCGTGCGCGGGGGCAGCAACGGTCGCGGTGAGCGTCGCAGCAAGCAATATTC
>NZ_JBFTND010000216.1:0-11975 GCF_056397305.1 Cupriavidus sp. 05N40 | reverse complement strand
CTGTTGCAGTCAAACACGGATTCACCACTCCCGTTTTGTTTCGCCGCGATACTCCCGATCGCGTATCTACTGGTAATTAGTTTATCACGTATGCTGAGTTATCGACTTCGCTATCGCAATTCAGCTGTGCGGGTCGATCGCAAGGCGAAAAGGATTTACTTCGCCCCGTATCCGGATGAAAGTCCTGATTCTCTTTGGACTCTCGATTGGGACGAGTTATTGGCCATCGATTACTATCGAGGCAAAGGCCAAGGCTATTTATATCTTGTTGGATACACGTCAAACCTAACGGAACGCGAACTTGTCAAAGTCCCCATCATCGGGGCTCATATCGGCTACCACAATGAATCAACGTGGACATGGTTGCAACGGTATATGGCGGGAGACCCAAACCTCCCGTCCCCCACCGTGGAGTCCCCACCACGCACCTGGYGCGATGTACTGCTGCGTTACGGCGGTCGCTGGGTGCTCGCCTCCTTCACCGATCCAAAGCGCCGCTGGTGGCTACCGCTCACCCTCTGGGTGGACCTCGCCATCGTGCTGCTGGTCATGCCGGTGATGGCGCTCCCCCAACTCATCATCCTCACCTACCCGGAACCTCAGTTTCCGCCGGAGAACGACCGCCTGTGCGGCTTCGCCGACGAGGATAGCGATCATCGTGCCTGACCTCCAACGGCGACCCACGCTCGCCGAGATCCAGCGGAAATGGCGTCAATTCAGATCCGCAAGCAATCTATTGTCTTCCGAGATAAATCCCAATTCCATCCCGGGAATCTCCATTCTTCGGAAAAGCGAGCACGGAATCGAATTGATCTCGGAAACCATGCAGAGAAACAATGAGGGGCTGACTCTGAGGATCAGCTTGCTGCTTAGCATCACACTAATACTCGGAGCGACACTGAGCCACTCACGGGATAATACGACTTATTTCCTTGTGATCAGCCTCTCCTGCCTTGCATTTGGATTTTCCGGATTCCTATCGGCGCGACTCATTGGACCACGCTTCCGCTATCGATCTAGCCGAGTTCGTATTAATAGAAAAACTCAGAAAATCTACTATTCACCTTACCCAGAAGAGGGCAATGAAGAACTTTTGGTTATGGAGTGGAACCACATCCARGCACTCGCCTATTCAACAGGAAGAAGCGCGCCGTATTTGTACCTCATCGGATATACAAGCAACACACCAGAGCCCAAGCTGGCCAAAATTCCCATAGTTGCGGACTATAGAATTTCCATTGACTCTGTATTAGTTCTCCCTACCGATTGTAGATGGGCTTGGCTGCAACGGTATATGACAGGAGATCCGAGTCTCCCGGCCCCCACCGTGGAATCGCCACCACGCAGTTGGCGCGATGTACTGCTGCGTTACGGCGGTCGCTGGGTGCTCGCCTCCTTCACCGATCCAAACCGCCGCTGGTGGCTTCCGCTCACCCTTTGGGTGGACCTCGCCATCGTGCTGCTGGTCATGCCGGTGATGGCACTCCCCCAACTCATCATCCTCACCTACCCGGAACCTCAGTTTCCGCCGGAGAATGACCGGCTGTGCGGCTTCGCCGACGAGGAACGCAATGATCGCGCCTGACTTCCAACGGCGGTCCACGTTTGCCGATATCCAGCGGAAACGGCATCGGTTTCGGTCGGCGAGCAATTGGTTTCCCTATGCGATGGATGAAAGCACACAAGTCTCCACGCAGTTTCGGCTGAATGGAAAATAATGGCAATCGCCTGGTTATGGACACCGAACAGTAAACCCGAGACGGCCCCCGCCGTCAGTGACCAATACATCGCCATGGGCAGGCAGGTGCTGTGCCTGCGCAATCCATGGCCAGCGGACTCGGCATTCATGGGTAAGATGTACTCAACAACTATTTTTTCATGGGTAATTTATTTTATTTATTACCTATATGACGACCTAATAAAAATTAATACAGATTCAATTATCGCGATATCTCTTGTTTGCTTTCCGGTGCTGTTTTTATTTTTACCATCGCTTGCCTATAGAATCAACTTTATTAGTCGACAGTCAAATTTCTATTTCAACCGAATCACCCAGAAAGTATATTACCGCAAAGGAAAACTTCTGCACGTCGGCGAATGGAGTCGCGTGCAAGCGGGTATGCTGGGCCAAACGGAATACTCTGGCCGATCTTTCAGTACGAGCTATTCGCTTCTGCTCAATGTCTTTGGCACCGAACCAAGCAGCGAGCAGGCCCGCTTGATCGCAAAATCCTGGGCGCCCAACTACAACATCGCCATCGATAGCAACGAGCCCAGCGACCCTCGCACCATCTTTGTCGCCCAGGTCTGGGAATACATCCGCCAATTCATGGCTCATGGGCCGGATAACTTGCCGTTGCCGCACGCACCGCACTGGTGGAACGTGCCCCACAACAACCTCTGCCTGACACCAGCCCAATCGTGGCGCCACTACGCCCCCTGGCGGACAGGCGAGCCCGGCGAAGCGCAGGTAAAAAAATGGTGGCTGCTACCGTTTTGGGCCGCCCTCTTCCCTTACAACCTGTTCGCCGCCCTGTGCTGGTGGGCCACCTGCCGGCTGTTCAAGGTACGTCCCGCTACGCCACCCCCAGAAGCATTCGAGGGAGAAACGGGTCCGCTGGTCACGATAGAGATGGCCGCGCGCGGCATAAGGCCATGATGCACAAGACCCGAAACGAGGCAGGTCATGGCAATTGACTGGTTATGGTCGGCTCGCAGCAAGCCGGATGCGGCTCCCGCGATTGGGGATCAGTATGTGGCCATGGGTCGGCATGTACTCTGTTTGCGAAACCCTTGGCCAGCGGACTCCGCCTTCATGGGTAAAATTTACGCTACAGGAATAATATGCGCGGCCGCATTCCTAATTTACTACCTTGCAAAAAACATATCGTACGAATCACGACTCGATAAGTCATTATTCATTGTCATTTTATTTCTATCTCTATTTTCATTCGCACTTCTTTATCTACGAATACATTTAATAAAAAGCAGATCCAATTTTTATTGGAACCGACAAAATAAATACATGTATTACCGTGAAGGAAAATATCTCCTCGTTGGAGACTGGAGCAGTGCCAAGGGAGGCATGCAATCAAAGATGGAATTCACCGGACGCGCGGTTAGCGTTACCCATTCGCTGATACTGCATATGCTCAATCAAGGACCGCCGGCCTCTCCGTCGAAGCCCGCGCCGGAGGCCATGTTCATAACGATAGATGGGAACGACCCCAGCGATGCACGTGTCGCTCACGTTGCCCAGGTTTGGGAGTACATCCGCCATTTCATGGCCCAGGGACCGAGTGATCTGCCGCTGCCTCCGGCGCCCCACTGGTGGAATATCCCTCACAACAATATCTGCCTGACTCCGCGTGAAGCGGTACGTCACTACGTTCCGTGGCGCACTGGCGAGCCCGGTGAAATGCAAGGCAAGAAGAACTGGATGCTTCCCTTCTGGGCGCTGCTATTCCCCTACAACCTGTTCGCCGCCCTGTGCTGGTGGGCCGCCTGCCGCCTGTTCAGAGTACGTCCCGCTACGCCACCCCCAGAAGCATTCGAGGGAGAAACGGGCCCGCTGGTCACGATAGAGATGGCCGCACGCGGCGTAAGGTCATGAGGGCTAAGGCGGAACCTTGCATGGCGTTTTCTGAGAATGAACGCGCAGCCCTACTGGCCGTGAAAGGCGTAGGCTCCACGGTCGTGGCCCGGCTGGAACAGATGGGCCTCCGCTCGCTGGCGCAGCTTACTGCGGCAAGCGTCACCGACATCGTCACTACCGCTGCAGGCCTGATCGGCTCGACGTGCTGGAAAACAGCCCGCAGGCACTCGTGGCCATACAGCGTGCCATCGAACGAGCGAAGTGCTACCCGCCTTGGCGTTGCCAGAGCCGATGCCCATCAGCACGGATGCGCGCCGACCTTACCCACCTGGAGTCCCCTCATGGTCGCCTTCTCTCGCCGTCC
Organism: Cupriavidus sp. 05N40; assembly: GCF_056397305.1. NCBI lineage: Bacteria > Pseudomonadati > Pseudomonadota > Betaproteobacteria > Burkholderiales > Burkholderiaceae > Cupriavidus > Cupriavidus sp. 05N40. The sequence continues at coordinate 8,016 of NZ_JBFTND010000216.1, read as the reverse complement.
CGGCGAATCCTGCGTGATCGGGGACGCGGTCACGCTAGAAGTCCTGGATATCGACCACGGAGAAGTTCGCTTCGGCATGGTCGCCCGCAAGGACATTCGTATCCTTCGCGGCGAAGCGCGGCGGCCACGCGCCGGCGACGGAGACCGATTACTACTGGCCGTCCATGCTCGTCGTCATCCTTCGAGTCAGAGAGATTTCTTGCTACCTGATGCGACAACGGGCGGAGCAATCGTCGGCTCCACGGAAGGCGATGTTGCCTCTCCACGTCTCTGTGCAAACTCGTCGTCAAGTTCAACCGATGCGCGGCGTAACAGTCGCTCCGCTTGGGCACGGTCTTTCGTGTGCAGACTGCGGACAATCTCTTGCCTGCCATACTGCTGAATCAAGTCTTGGGGAATTTTGCGGCGAAGATAGCAGACACTGCCGCGTCGTGAGGTGGGTTGCCATCGGATACTCCACCAGTCCATGTGTAGCACCCGCATGGCTGTGTAGCAGTCCGGACAGACCCACAAAAAACAAAACCCCGGAAGACCGCAATCTTCCGGGGTTTCGCCGCCAATAATGGCGGAGACGGAGGGATTCGAACCCTCGATCCAGGTTTTGGCCCGGATGCTCCCTTAGCAGGGGAGTGCCTTCGACCTCTCGGCCACGTCTCCCAAACCTGCCGTTGTGTGAGGGAGGCCACACAACGAAGCGCGTATTCTATCGAGGTGTTTTGATTTGGTCAACGAAGTTTCGATCACCAATCACAAAAAATTTGTGCACCCCGACAGAATCACCGGCGGGCCGCATGCGGCCTGCCGAGCCGGATCACGCCTGATCCAGTTCGAACACCTTGTGCAGCGCGCGCACGGCGAGCTCCATGTACTTCTCGTCGATCAGCACCGAGATCTTGATTTCCGAGGTGGAGATCATCTGGATGTTGATGCCTTCTTCGGACAGCGTGCGGAACATCTTGCTGGCGATGCCGACGTGCGAGCGCATGCCCACGCCGACCACCGATACCTTCGATACCTTGGGGTCGCCCGATACGCTGGCGGCGCCGATATGGCCCTTCACGCCGTCGTTCAGGATCGCCAGTGCGCGCTGGTATTCGCCGCGCGGCACGGTGAAGGTGAAGTCGGTCTTGCCGTCGACGGACTGGTTCTGGATGATCATGTCGACGTCGATGTTGGCGTCGGCGACCGGGCCCAGGATCTGGTAGGCGATGCCGGGCTTGTCGGGCACGCCCAGGACGGTGATCTTGGCCTCGTCACGGGCAAAGGCGATGCCGGAGATGACGGCTGCTTCCATTTCAGACTCTTCCTCAAAAGTGATCAGCGTGCCCGAGTGCATTTCCTTCTCGAGCGGCATCAGGGGGTCGGTCAGCGACGACAGCACGCGGGTCTTCACGCGATACTTGCCGGCGAACTCCACCGAACGGATCTGCAGCACCTTGGAACCGAGGCTGGCCATTTCCAGCATTTCCTCGAAGGTGATCTGGTCCAGGCGGCGGGCGTCCTCGACCACGCGCGGATCGGTCGTGTAGACGCCGTCCACGTCGGTGTAGATCAGGCATTCGTCGGCCTCGATGGCGGCGGCGATGGCCACTGCCGAGGTATCCGAGCCGCCACGGCCGAGCGTGGTGATGTTGCCGTCGCCGTCGATGCCCTGGAACCCGGTGATGACGACCACGCGCCCGGCGTCGAGATCGGCCAGGATGCGCTCGTCATCGATCGATTCGATACGTGCCTTGGTGTAGGCCGAATCGGTCTTCACCGGCACTTGCCAGCCGGTGTAGCTGATGGCGTCGATGTCCTCGACCTGCAGCGCAATGGCCAGCAGAGCCACGCTGGCCTGCTCGCCGGTGGAGGCCAGCATATCCAGTTCGCGCGGGTTCGGCTGTGCCGAAATCTCCTTGGCGAGACCGAGCAGGCGATTGGTCTCGCCCGACATGGCCGAAGGCACCACGACTACGCGGTGACCGGCGCGATGCCATTTGGCAACGCGCTTGGCGACATTCTTGATGCGTTCCGGAGAACCCATCGAAGTGCCGCCGTATTTGTGAACGATGAGAGCCATCTTCTTGTCGACGCCAGCGATTGTGCAAAACCCCTGAAAATACACGAAGAGCTCCGCCGAGGCAAGGCGCAGGCGGCCTCACGGGGCGCAGGATCATGTGGAGCGAGGCTCGCACGCGCGGCATCGGCGCGTCGGCGCGACAGCGATTCCTGCGGCGCCTACCCGGCCGGCACGACGCCGGCGGGCCACTCGGACCATTCGATACGCCAGCGCGGCGACGCCGGCGCGCCGGGCCACCTGCGATGCATGCCGAGGCCGGCCGCAAACAGCAGTTGATCGCCTGCCCACAGCAGCGGCAGCCGCGCGCGCCGCGCCGCCGGCACGCTGGCTTCCTGATAGGCCTGCTTGAGCGCGCGCGCGGGGCCGCCCGGACGCAGCACGATGCGCTCCCCGCCCTGCCGCTGCGCCAGCCGCAAGGGCTGGCGCAACGCGGCCTCCGGCACGCCGAAGGTGTCGTCGCGCGTGAAGCGCAGCTCGCCACGCCAGCATGGCGCCGGCAGGCTCGCCTCGCCGCGCCACTGCATGGCGAGTTCCTGCGGCGAGAGATCGCCCTCGGCACGACAAGCCAGCACGTGCCCCTGGAAACGCCGCAAGACCAGCGCCTCGTGATGGATGGCAGGCTCGCCGCCGTCGTGCCGGATCAGTTGCGCGCGCATGGCGCACAGGCGCGCGGTCGATGGCGCCTGCGTGCCGAGCTCGCGCAGCCACAGGCGCAACACGGCATCGGCCTGCGCCGGCGACAGCGCACGCAGGCCGGCGAGATCGAGTTCGGCCACGGTGCCGGCATCGCGCGGCGGGCGCACCAGAGGGGCCATCCATTCCGTAGCGAGCGCATCGAGCAACTCGCCAGCCTGGGCCAGATGCGCGGCGGCCTGAGCCACATTGGCGCGCAAGGCGGGAAACGCCGCCGCCAGCGCCGGCATGTGCTGGCGCAGCGCGTTGCGGGCGAAACGCAGATCGTGATTGGAGGGATCGTCGATCCAGGGCAGCGCATTGGCCACGCAATAGGCGTCGATCTCGTCGCGCGCCACGTCCAGCCAGGGGCGCAGCAACACGATCTGCCGGTTCGTGCCCATGCGCCGCAGGCGCGGCATGCCGCCCAGCCCGGCCAGGCCGCTGCCGCGGAACAGGCGCAGCAGCACGGTCTCGGCCTGATCGTCCTGGTGATGCGCGAACAGCAACAGGGCCGCGCCGGCCTCGCCGCACATCGACTCGAGCGCGGCATAGCGCGCGCGGCGTGCGGCGGCCTCGAGGCCTTCGCCCTGCTGCTGGCTCACCACCACGCGGCGGCTGAAGAACGGGACCTGCCACTCGCGGCACAGCGAAGCGCAGAAGGCGTCCCACTCGTCCGCGGCCGCCTGCAGGCCATGATGCACATGCAGCGCCGCCACGCGCAGCGGCAGCGCGCCGGCCAACACCGCCGCGCGCAGCGCGTGCAGCAGCGCGACCGAGTCGCGCCCGCCCGACAGCGCCACCGCCACCGTGCCTGCCCGTCCGCCGTGGCCAGAAACAACAAAGGCCGCACCGGCCTGGAGAGCCTGTGCGACCTTGTCGGTCAAGCCGGCGGACGGGTCAGCCCGGTGCGCCGGATTCCTTGAACTTGCCATAGGCCAGCAGACGCTCATGACGGCGCGCCTGCAACTCCTTCACGCCCATGCCCTGGAACTGGCGCAGCGAATCGGCCAGTGAACGCTTGAGCATGGCCGCCATGCCCTTGGTGTCGCGGTGCGCGCCGCCCAGCGGCTCGCTGACGATCTTGTCGATCAGGCCGAGCGCCTTCAGGCGATGCGCGGTCAGGCCGAGCGCCTCGGCAGCTTCCGGCGCCTTCTCGGCGGTCTTCCACAGGATCGAAGCACAGCCTTCCGGCGAGATCACGGCGTAGGTGGAGAACTGCAGCATCTGCACCACGTCGCCCACGGCGATCGCCAGCGCGCCGCCGGAGCCGCCTTCACCGATGATGGTGGCGATCAGGGGCACCTTGAGCCCGGCCATCACATACAGGTTGTGGCCGATGGCCTCGGACTGGCCGCGCTCTTCCGCATCGATGCCCGGGAACGCGCCCGGGGTGTCGACGAAGGTGAAGATCGGCAGGCCGAACTTGTCCGCCAGCTCCATCAGGCGCTTGGCCTTGCGGTAGCCTTCGGGCTTGGGCATGCCGAAGTTGCGCAGCGCGCGCTCCTTGGTGTCGCGGCCCTTCTGGTGACCGATCACCATGCACGCCTGTCCGTTGAAGCGGGCCAGGCCGCCCACGATGGAGAGATCGTCCGCAAAAGTGCGGTCGCCGTGCAGTTCGTGGAAATCGGTGAAGATCTCCCGCACATAGTCGAGCGTATAGGGACGCTGCGGATGCCGGGCGATCTGCGCCACCTGCCATGGGGTCAGGTTGGCGTAAATGTCTTTGGTCAGCTGCTGGCTCTTGCCGGCCAGCCGCGAGATTTCTTCGGAGATGTCGACAGCCGAATCGTCCTGCACAAAACGCAGTTCTTCGATCTTTGCCTCGAGTTCGGCAATGGGCTGCTCAAAATCCAGGAAGGTGGTTTTCATGAGAATCACACGTACCCGTCTGTGAAGGGGCGGATTCTACCGGAATTCGCCCCCAAAACCGCAAGTCTGCGGATGCAGTCTCGCGCACTTCCCCGTAAATTCTGTGCCCTTTCAGGCTAATAGGTCACCGGCAGCGGGTCAAGGCTGCGCCACATGTACCAGGTGGCGACGGTGCGCCAGGGCTCCCAGTTGGCGGCAACCTCGCGCGCTTCGCTGCGCGTGACGGGTTCGCCGCTGAAATAGTTGGCCGAAATGGCGTTGATCAGCCCGACATCGTCGAGCGGCAACACGTTGGGCCGCATCAGATTGAACATCAGAAACATCTCGGCAGTCCAGCGACCGATGCCGCGGATCTGCGTGAGCTCCGCGATGACGGCTTCGTCGTCCATCTCCGCCCAGTTGCCCACATGCACACGGCCGGCCTTGAAGTGCTCGGCGAGATCGACGATGTACTCTGCCTTGCGCCGCGACAGGCCGCAGGCAGCCAGGTTTTCGTGCCCGGCCTTGAGCATCTGCGCCGGGGTGAGCTTCGGACAGAGYGCGGCCAGCCGTTCCCACACGGTCTGCGCGGCCTTCACCGAAATCTGCTGGCCGACCACGGAACGGGCCAGCGTGATGAAGGGATCGCCGCGCGAGATCAGGTGCGCCGGGCCGTAGGTCGGGATCATCTTGCGCAGGATACGGTCGCGCTTCATCAGGTCGGCGCAAGCCTCGTCCCAGTACGCGGGACGCACCGCGTCCACCACGGTCTCGACCGGCAGCGGCACTGCCTGCGCCTCGGGCAAGGCGGGCACCTTGCCCGCGCGTGCGCCGGCCTTGGGTGCGGCCTTCACCGGCTTGGCGGCGGGCTTCGCTGCGGGCTTCGCTGCGGTCTTGGCCGCGGTAGTTGCCTTGAGCGGCTTTGGCGCTGCCGGCTGCCCGGCCTTGGCGGCCGCGGCAGTCTTGGCGGGCGCCGCGGGCGGCGCCGTCTTGCGCACGGCAGCGTTCAAGCGCGCCTCCACTCGGTGGCACCGCCCGGCTTGTCTTCGAGGATCACGCCGCCTGCCAGCAGTTCGGCGCGGATGCGGTCGGCCTCGGCGAAATCGCGGCCGGCCTTGGCTTGCTTGCGCGCGGCGATCAGCGCCTCGATCTGCCCGGGCTGCAGGCCGTCGGCGGCCGTGCCGCCTTGCAGGAAGGCATGCGCGTCGCGCTCGAGCAGGCCCAGCGTGGCACCCAGGCCCTTGAGCTGGCGCGCCATCTGCGGCGAGCCGGTGCGGTTGACTTCGCCGGCAAGGTCGAACAGCACGGCCATGGCGATCGGGGTGTTGAAGTCGTCGCCCATGGCTTCGACGAAGCGCCTGGCGTGCGCCTCTTCCCAGTCGAGCGGCTCACCATCGGGCTGCACATCCTTGAGCGCGGTGTACAGGCGCGTTAGCGAATGGCGTGCGTCGTCGAGATGGGCATCGCTGTAGTTCAGCGGGCTGCGGTAGTGCGCACGCAGGATGAAGAAGCGCACCACTTCGGCGTCGTACTCCTTGAGCACGTCGCGGATGGTGAAGAAGTTGCCGAGCGACTTCGACATCTTCTCGTCGTTCACGCGCACGAATCCGTTGTGCATCCACATATTGACGAAGGTCTGGCCGCTGGCCCCCTCGGACTGCGCGATCTCGTTCTCATGGTGCGGGAACTGCAGGTCGGCGCCGCCGCCATGGATGTCGAAATGCTCGCCGAGCAAGGCGCAGCTCATGGCCGAGCATTCGATATGCCAGCCCGGGCGGCCGGCGCCCCACTTCGACTCCCACTTGCTTTCGGCGGGCTCGCTCTCCTTGGCCGACTTCCACAGCACGAAGTCCAGCGGATCGTGCTTGGCCTCGTTGGTCGCCACGCGCTCGCCCGCGCGCAGGTCTTCCAGCGACTTGCCCGACAAGCGGCCGTAGTTCGGGAACTTGCGTACCGCGTAGTTCACGTCGCCATCGCTGGCGTGATAGGCCAGCCCGCGCGCCTCCAGCTTGCCGATGATGTCAAGCATCTGCGGCACGTAGTCGGTGGCACGTGGCTCGTGGTCCGGGCGCTGGATGCCAAGCGCGTCGGCATCTTCGTGCATGTAGCGGATGAAACGGTCCGTCAGCGCGCCGATGGTCTCGCCGTTCTCCGCCGCGCGGCGGATGATCTTGTCGTCGATGTCGGTGATGTTCTGGACATAGGTCACCTCGTAGCCGGCGGTGCGCAGCCAGCGCTGCACCATGTCGAACACCACCATCACGCGCGCATGGCCAACGTGACAATAGTCGTACACCGTCATGCCGCAGACATACATGCGTACACGGCCGGGTTCGATTGGCACGAAGAGCTGCTTTTCACGCGCGAGCGTGTTGTAGATATTCAGTGGATACATGAAGCGAGGTGAATGGAAGAGAAATCCTGCCGGCGGCATGACAGGTTGCGACAGCTACGGCACAACACGGCAAAGCAAACGCAGCGAGACGACAAGGCGGCAACGGCGCGCCGTCTCCTGCACAACAGGCACAACAGGTACAACAGGCACAACGACACAACAGGCATGACAGCGGCGGCGGGAGCGCAGCGCATCGTCGTCGCACCACATTGTCACGCCATCCGCGGGTCCCGCATTTTGCGCCTGAGCAAATCCAGGCGCGACCCATATCTTACCGGAAGCGCCAATTCGCGGTGGCACGCCGCACGCCGCGCGGCGCACCACGGCAAAACGCGGTGCGCGTCAATACGCGGCCGGCATGCCCGCGCTTTGCTAGAATGCCGCGGAGTATAACGGACCGCCCTTACATGAGCCTGTTCCTGCCCACCTTGACATCTGCTTCATCCCAGCCCGCGCGCCGACGCATCGCGGCCGCATCGTTTGGCCTGGCGGCGATGCTGGCGGGCCTGCTTGGCGCGGCAGGGCCTGCCGGCGCGCAGAACGGCCCGCTCTCGCTGAGCGCGCCGGCCACGCCGCCTGGCGGCGTGCGTTCGGCGGACCCGGGCATGGCCGAAGCGGAGAAGGCGGCGTCGCAGAAGCGCTATGACGAGGCGATCAACCGCTTCGACCGCGTGCTGGCCACCAACCCGCGCAATGCGCAGGCGCGCTTCGAGCGCRCCTGGGCGCTGGCCCAGGCCGGGCGCGAGGATGAAGCCATCGCCGCGCTGTCGTCGATGGCCCAGGACTTCCCCGAGCTGCCCGAGCCGCACAACAACCTGGCGCTGCTGTACGCCAAGCGTGGCGACCTCAAGCGCGCCGAAGCGGAATTGTTGCTGGCGGTCGATGTCAAACCCGATTTCGCCGTCGGCTATGCCAATCTCGGCGATGTCTATCGCCGCCTGGCCGAAAATGCCTACCGCGATGCCTTGCGCCGCAACCCCAAGGACGCGGCAGCCGCGGCCGGCCTCAAGCAACTGGTGCCCGCCACGGCCACGGC
>NZ_JBFTND010000215.1:0-21817 GCF_056397305.1 Cupriavidus sp. 05N40 | reverse complement strand
ATACCGAAGAGGGTGTCGGCCAGCAGGCGGCCATGGGCGGATGCGGCCTGGCACAGCGCGGGCGGCAACTCGCACATCTCGGGCCGGAAGGCGCCCACCGCGGCAATGAAATGGTCGTCGCGCCACAGGCCGCTGTCGAGGTCAGGCAGCACCGGCACGAGGCTCGAAGTCACGGTGACCACCATCGACACGCGCGCCAGCACGCTGCGCACGTCGTCCACCACCTGCGCCTCGGTCCCCAGCGTGCGGGCGTGCGCGGCCAGCGCCTGCGCCTTGGCGGGCGTGCGCGAATGCAGCCACACCCGGCGCGGCGCCAGGCCCGCGACAAAGGCTTCGAGATGCGTCTCGGCCTGCACGCCGGCGCCGATGATCAGCAACTCGCCATCGGGGCGCGGCGCGAACTGCTGGGCGGCAAGCAGCGATACCGCCGCGGTGCGCCGCCCGGTCACGGTGGGCCCGTCCAGCAGCGCCAGCCGCTGGCCGCTGTGCGCATCGGCCACCACCACTTCACCGAGGATGCTGGGCAGGCCGCGCGACGGATTGCCCGGGTGCACGGTGATGTTCTTGGTCATCACCAGCTCGCGGTTGCGCGCCGGCATCACCAGCAGCGTGCCCGCACCGTTTTCGGCGTCGCCGACCGGCAGCGCGATGCGCGGCGGCGCCACGGCGGTACCGGCGCGCAGCTCGGCCAGCATGTCGGCGATGGCGCGCGCCAGTTCCGGGTAAGGCAGGCGGGCGGCGGTCTGGGCGGCGTCGAGCAGGGCGAGGGACACGGCGAATGGCTCCGGAGGCGGTTTGCGATGGCGGATTATCCGCGATCTCCGTCAACGGCCCGCCGCCGGCCTGTCCTGCCCCTGCCTGCCCCACCCTGCCCGGCTACTGCGCGCTCAGCGTGCCAGCAGCGACATGGCCTGCTCCGGATAGCGCGAACCTGCCGCTGCGTCCGGCGGGAACACGGCGTCGATGGCCGCCAGGTCCGCCGCGCCGAGTTTCACGGCCAGAGCCCCCAGGTTGTCGTCCAGGTTTGCCACGCGGCGCGTGCCGGGAATCGGCAACAGATCCTCGCCCTGCGCCAGCACCCAGGCCAGCGCCAGCTGCGCCGGCGTGCATCCCTTGCCGTGCGCGATCTCCTTCACCTTGTCCGCCAGCGCAAGGTTGCGCGCGAAGTTCTCGCCCACGAAGCGCGGGCTGGTGCGGCGATAGTCGTCCGCCGCGAAATCGTCCGGGCTGCGCAGCGCACCCGTGAGGAAGCCGCGGCCGAGCGGGCTGTACGGCACGAACGCAATGCCCAGCCGCCGGCAGGTGCCGAGGATGCCCTGCTCGCCGCCCGCCTCCACGTCGCGCGTCCACAGCGAGAATTCGCTCTGCAATGCTGCGATGGGATGCACCTTGTGCGCGCGTTCCAGCGTCTGCGCGCCGGCCTCGGACAGGCCAAGCCAGCGCACCTTGCCCGCCGCCACCAGGTCGGCCATCGCACCCACGGTCTCCTCGATGGGCACCTGCGGGTCCACGCGATGCTGGTAATACAGGTCGATGTGGTCCACGCCAAGCCGTTTCAGGCTGGCATCGCAACTGGCACGCACGTACTCGGGACGGCCATCGACGCCGCGCGCGACCGGATTGGCCTGATCCCGCACGATGCCGAACTTGGTGGCCAGCACCACGCCGTCGCGGCGATCGGCAATGGCGCGCCCGACCAGGCTYTCGTTGGTATGCGGGCCGTAGATATCGGCGGTATCGATCAGGTTGACGCCGCGCGCCAGCGCATGGTGGATGGTGCGGATGGATTCGGCGTCGTCATGCGCGCCGTAGAACTCGCTCATGCCCATGCAGCCGAGGCCGAGCGGAAAAATCTCCGGGCCGTGGCGGCCCAGCTTGCGTAGTGCGGTCATGCCGACTCCTGGAAAGACGTTGGCGAAACAGCGGGACTGCCGCGCCGGCCGGCACGCGCAGCCTTGCAGCATATGCCTGTTTGGCGGCCGCCGCCGGTGCCCGCTCAGCCGCGCGCTGCGGGCCCCTTCGCCACCGCGCCGCGCACCTCGATGCCGATGCGGTCCACTATCTTGCCGTTGCCGTCGAGCAGTTCCACCTGATGCCGGCCCGGCCATGGCAGCCACGCCAGTTGCGCACCGCGCCCGAGCGGCTTGCCGTCGATGCGCCAGCGCACGCGCGGCGCCGCCTGCCCGCCCGCGCCTTCGGCATGGAACCACACGCGCTGCGCCTGCGGCGGGATATCGGGATCGAGCGCGAACACGGTGCCGTCGGCAGGGCTGGCGATGGCGGCGACGCCATCCTGCGCGGCGGCCCCGGCCTTCGCCACCGGCCGCGCACCGGCCATCTCGACCACGCGCATGGCCGTGCCCGCGAGGAACACTTCCTCGCGCGCCGGCTCGAGATCGCCGGCAAAACGCAGCGCCACGCGCTCCACGCCCGCGGGCATGGCCGGCGCCGCGCTCGGTACCGAGCGATGCAGCGCTTCCATGATGTCGTGCCACACGGGCGCCGCGCCGGAAACGCCCGATACCTCGTGCATGCTCGCGCCGCTGGCGTTGCCGACCCACACGCCCACCGTATAGCGCTGCGACCATCCGATGCACCAGTTGTCGCGCATGTCCTTCGAGGTGCCGGTCTTCACCGCGGTCCAGAAGCGCGTGGTGAGAGGGCTGTCGAGGCCGAACGTGCGCGCCCGCGCGTGACGGTCCGACAGCACGTCGGCGATCAGGTAGCTCGCCGCCGGCGACATCACCGCGCGCGCGGGCGCCGCCGGCGCATCCGCGCGCATCCGCACCGCGCCGTAGCTGCCGCCGTTGGCCAGGGCGCGATACGCATTGGCCAGCGCCAGCAGCGGCACGTCGGCGCTGCCCAGCGCCAGGCTGTAGCCGTAATAGTCGCCTGCCTGCGGCAAGGGCAGGCCCAGCGCGGTGAGGCGCTGGTGAAAACGGTGCGGCGTCACCATCACCAGCGTGYGCACCGCGGGCACGTTGAGCGACGAAGCCAGCGCCGCCCGCATGCTGACCCAGCCAGCGTAGCGGCCGTCGTAGTTCTGCGGCACGTAGAGGCCGCCACCGCCGCCGGTGGGCAGGTTGACGGGCCGGTCGTCGAGCAGCGACGCCGGCGTCAGCCTGCGCGTCTCCAGCGCCTGTTCATAGAGGAAGGGCTTGAGCGTGGAGCCGGCCTGGCGCGGCGCCGCCGCGTGGTCCACCTGGGCGGCGCCGGACAGCACGCCGGACGAGCCCACGTAGGCCAGCACATCGCCGCTCGCGTTGTCGATCACCACCACCGCGCCGTCTTCCACGTTGCGCCCGGCGAGCTCGCGCAGCTGGCGCCCCAGGCTGCCCGCCGCGATGCGCTGCAGGCCAGCGTCGAGCGTGGACGTGATCGACGGCGGCAGCGTGCCCCCCGCGGCCCCCATGCGCACCTGCGCCCTCGCCTGCGCCACCAGCAGGCGCGCCAGGTGCGGCGCAAGGTCCTGGCCGAGGGTCGCGGCCTGCGCGCCGGCCGCGCCCGGCCCGCTGCGCAGCAGGGTCAGTTGCGCGAAGCCGTCCAGCCCTTCGCAGGCTTGCGGCAACTGCTGCTCGCGCAAGATGCCGCACGCACGTTGCGCGACCTGCCCGGCGCGTGCGTTGGGCGCACGCACCAGCGCCACCGCCAGCGCGGCTTCGCGCGCGTCGAGCCCGCTGGGATATTTGCCGAACAGCGTCTGCGACAAGGCGGAAAGACCGACCATTTCACCGCGGAACGGCACCAGGTTGAGATAGGCCTCGAGGATCTGCTCCTTGCTCCAGCTGCGCTCCAGCGCGGCGGCGCGCATGGCCTGCGCCATCTTCTGGCCCACGTCGCGCCCGCTGCCGGCGCGGCGCAGGTCGTCGTCGAGYAGGCCGGCCAGCTGCATGGTCAGCGTGGACGCGCCGCGCGTGCGCGTGTTCCAGAGATTGGCCCATGCCGCCGCAGCCACGCCCTGCCAGTCCACGCCGCTGTGCGCATAGAAGCGCCGGTCCTCGGACAGCACGATGGCGGAGYGCACCGCCGGCGACATATCGGCCAGCGTGACCCAGTCGCCGCGCCGCGCGCGGAAATCATCGCGCACGCGGGACAGCGGCGCGCCGTGGCGGTCGAGCACGATCACATCCGCGCTGCGCCATCCCGCACGCACGCTGTCGAACGACGGCAACGCACCGGCACCGGCAGCACCGCCTGCGCACACCATGCAGGCGGCGACGAATACGGCGCGCAGCATCGGCTTCACTTGCCCCGCCCCGCCACCACGCCCGCCACCAGCAGCACCTGCGCCACCGCGTAGGTCCACCAGATGCCAAGCGCGAAAGTATCGAAAGGGACCAGGAAGCGCGCGCTGCCGATCAGCGCATCGGAAATGGTGAAGCACAGCGCGCCGATGGCGGCCAGCGGCGTGGGCAGCTTCGCCACCATGGCGGCGCAGGCCATGGCAGACAGTGCCGTGACATAGAGGCAGACGGGCACCACCAACGCGCCGAGGTTGGGCCAGAAGCGCAGGAGCATGGCCAGCGCCGCGCCCAGCACCAGGCCGCAGCCGACCAGGCGGTGCGCGCGCCAGTCGCCGGCCATCGGCACGAACAGGCCAAGGTAGGCGAGGTGCGCCAGCAGGAAGGCGCCGAGCCCGCCGATGAACGAGACCGACAACCACGGCATCGCCAGGAGGAAATCACCGATCGCCGAGAACAGCAGCGCCGCCATCAGCCAGCGCCGCTCGCGCCGCGCCGGGTGGTAGCGCGCGGCGCGCGCCAGCATCAGCGCCATCGCCGTCTTCCAGAGCGGCTGGAAGACGATCTGTCCGTTGAGCGGCGCGCCGGGCTGCGCATCCATCGCCACCGTGACCAGCAGGCCGCCATAGACCACGCCGGCCATGGTGCCGGCCAGCCACCACTCGCGCACGCGCGCGGGCATCATCATTGCAAGCCAGCTCACGGGCGCGCTCCTACGATCATCCTGGCATTGGGCTGGGCGCCGAAGACATCGGGCGCATACATCGCCTCCACGCGCGTGGGCGGCAGCGCGAACTCGCCCGCGTTGTTCAGGCGCACCGTGTATTCGACCGTGGCGTTGCCGCGCGGCAGGTAGGCGTAATACTCGCGGTAGGCCTGCTGCGTGCGCTCGGTGAAGGCGGGCCACGCGCCCTTGCGCCGCTCGCCGCGCGTGGCGATCTCCGAATCGCGCCCGAGGCCACTGCCGAGGATGGTCGCGCCCGCGGGTAACGGATCGCTCACCACCACCCAGGTCATGTCGGCCTGCGCGTCGATCTGCAGCTTCACGCGGTARGTGTCGCCGCGCGACCACTTGCCCGCCACCGCCTGCTCCACCGCCGTCACGCTGCGCGTGATGCGGTAGCCCGCCGACAGCGGCGCGGACAGCGGCACCGCCGCCAGCGCGCGCACCGTGGCCCATGGCCTGCCCGCGCCCTGCTGGTCGGCCTGCAAGGTGGCCGTGCCTTCCTTCGGCCACGGCAGGTTCATGCTGCCGCCCGCCACGCCATCGCGACTGGCCGCGCGCGCCCAGTCGAACGTGCGCGCGGCATCGGGCACGCCTTCCAGCGTGACGCGCGTGCTGCCGGCGACCGGCGTCTTCTCGAAGGCCTGCGCGAAGCGCGCGATGGCCAGCGAGCCCCAGGCGTTGGCGGTGGTGGTACCCCACGCGCCGCGCACCTGGCGGCCAAGCAGGCCGGTGGCAAGCTGCGCCGCCTCGTCCTTCCAGCCCGGCAGGTCGAGCGACAGCGACAGCAGCCGCGCGGCATTGAGATCCGCGCCGCTCATCAGCCACCACCAGTTGTCGTCGCGCTCCGTGGAGAACGCCAGCCGCGTGCCCTGCACCGTCAGCCGTGCGCGCAGGATCTGCTGCGCCTGCGCGAGCCGCTCCTCGCGCTGGGGAATTTCCTGCACGCGGCCGAGCAATGCGATCCAGTCGAGCAGCGCCGAGGTGGGCCATTGCTGCGGCAGGATCTGGATCGAGCCGAGCATGCGCGCCTGCGCGTGGCCGCTGCGCGAAAGCGCTTCTAGCGCGGCCAGCTTGCGCACTTCCAGGTCCTGCGTGGGCGCCCAGCGGTCGCGCTTGATGCGGCCCTCGACGAAGGCCGTCAGCCCGCGCTCCATGCGCGCACGGGTCTCGTCGGGCAAGCGCAGCGGCAGGCCAGCGCGTACCGCTTCGTCGGACATCGCCAGCAGATAGGCCGTGAGCACTTCGCTGCCGGCGGCGGCGTCGTTCTGCAGCGGGAAATACGCCGCCAGGCCATCGTTGTCTAGATAGCCCGGCAGTTGCGCGGTGAGCGCATCCCACTGCGCCGCATCGCCCAGCCCCACCGCGCGCGAGGCCCGCTGCTCCAGGCAAGAGAACGGATAGTTGCGGAACCACTCTCGCACGCCCGGCATGCCGCCCGCCAGCGACGATTGCAGGCTGACCTGCAGGCCGCCGCGCGGCAGGCCCGCGGCATCGGCCAGCGCGCCTTGCGGTGCGCGCACCGGTACCGACAGGGTCGGCGCGAGCTGCGCCATGGTGGCCTGCTGCACCGCCAGCGGTACTGCCGGCACCAGTTGCTGGCTGAGCTTGATGCGGTCGGCGGCAAGGGCCGCGCCACCGCCCTTTGCCTGTTCGCTGGCTTCCACCTCCCACTGCACCGTGCCCTGCTGCGCAAGCCCGCCCGCCGGCATCAGCGGCGCGCTCACGTCCCAGCCGATCTCGCGCGATGCGCCGGCGGGAATCTCCACCGTCTGCGCCGGCAGCGCCTGCCCCTGCGCGGCCTGCTGGGCGGACTGCAGCGGCGCGCTCACGCGCGCCACCGCCTGCACCGTCATCGCGCGCTGCGTGGTATTGCGCAGCGTGAACATGGCGCGATAGCGGTCTTCCTCGCGCACCAGCGGCGGCAGGCCTGAGATCAGTTGCAGGTCCTGCGTGGCGGCGACGGTGGCGCTGCCGCTGCCGAAACGGCCGATGCCCAGGTCGGCCACGGCGACGATGCGAAAACGCGTCAGCGAATCGTTCAGCGGCACGGCCAGCGTGGCGCGTCCCGCGCCATCGAGCTGCACGCGCGGATTCCACAGCAACAGCGTATCGAACAGCTCGCGCGTGGGACTCTTGCCGCCGCCCCCGCCGGCCGGCACCGCCTTGCGGCCATAGTGCCGGCGCCCGATGATCTCCATCTGCGCGGTGGCGGTCTCCACGCCGTAGCTGCGCCTGCGCAGCATGGCGTCGAGCAGGTCCCAGCTGGTGTTTGGCATCAGCTCGAGCAGGGCCTCGTCCACCGCGGCCAGCGCCACTTCGCCGTTGGCGGCGGGCTTGCCGTCGGGCAGCGTGACCTGCACCACGACCTGCGCCTTCGCGCGCACGGGATAGCTGGCCTTGTCCGGCGTCACCTTCACATCGAGYCGGTAGCCTTCGTTGCCGACGCGGATCTCCGCCAGGCCGAGGCGGAAGGCTGGCTTGGCCAGGTCGACCAGCGTGCTGGGCGCCACGTACTCGCGTCCTTCGCTGCGAAAGGCCTGCCACCATTCGAGCGGCTGGCGCCAGCCCCACGTGAAGAGGGAATACCACGGCACCTCGCGCAAGCGCCCGCGCAACGCCAGCACCGATACGTACACGTTTGGCCCCCACTCCGGCCTGACCTTGACGCGCACCGTCGGATCGCGGCCGTTCAACTCGACCACGCTGCTCTCCAGCACGCCTTCGCGCTCCACCGTGACCAGCGCCGTGGCGTGACGGAACGGCATGCGCACCTGGAATACCGCGGTTTCGCCCGGCGCGTAGGCCTTCTTTTCCGGCAGCAGGTCGATGCGGTCGTTGTTCTCGCCGCCGAACCACAACTCGCCCTGGCGCGTCACCCATACCGTGGTGGCGGCCTGCGACACGCGCCCGGCGTTGTCCCTGGCCTGCGCCACCAGTTCGACTTCGCCGGCCTCCGGCAAGGACACTTCGCATTGCATGCGGCCCTGCGCATCGCTGCGGCCTTCGCAGATGCTGCCGAGGTCCCTGGTCTGGCTGCTGTTGTCGTAGCGGTAGAAGCCGCCCACCACGCGCTTGCGCACCGAGGTGGTGGTGCGCAGCAGCGCGCGCACGGCGATCGGCGCATTGGCCTGCGGGCGGCCCTGCGTATCGAGCGCGAGGCCATGCACGACCAGCTTCTGCTTCACCGACACCCAGTTCTCGGTGCGGATGCCCGCCACCACGGCCGCAGGCCACAGTGGCACGCTCTGGCGCAGCGTCTGGATCTCGCCGTTGGGATCGGCAAAGCCGGACTCCACCACCATGACCTTGGGCGCGTCCACGCGCGGCAGGTTCTTGAGCGTAAGCGCCCCGCCGCCGTTCTTGTCGAGCCTGAGGGGCAGCTTGTCGGCCACCAGCGTCTGCGCATCGTCACGCGCCGCGCTGCTCTCCTCGCTCTCGTCCTCGTCGCCGCTGTATTCCGTGCCGCCCTTGCGCTGCGCGCGCGGCGCGGCGAAGGCGTAGCCCGGGTAATCGCCGAAGCTCACGGCCTTGTCGCGCAGCAGTGCCGACACCTGCACCGGCAGGCCCGCCGCGCCGCCACCGGACACGTAGTGCACTTCGAGGTTGAGCGGCACCTCGGCCGGCGCCACCAGCGCGCCGCCGCTGCCGGCCTTGAGCGTGCCGGCCAGCACCGGCAGGCGGAACGCCTCCACGCGGAAGCTGCCGCTGTCGAGCACGCGCTCGCGCGCGTCCTGGAATGACACCGCATAGACACCGAGTTTCGCCGCCGGCGGAATCGCGAACACGCTTTCCGCGCTGCGCCCTCCGGTGGCGGTAGTGCGCCACTGCACCGCCTGCTCGTAGGTCTGCCCGCTGCCCTCGTGGCGGATCACCAGTTTCTCCGGCACGCCATCGTTGCCGGACGGCAGCGCGAAGCCGGCGGCGGTCTCGGTGCGGATCAGGTGCTTCATCGACACGGTCTCGCCGGCGCGCAGCAAGGTGCGGTCGAAGATGGTGGCCACGCGCACGTCCGGCGTGGCGCTGGTGTCGGTGGGCACGTTGAAGCGCCARCTCTCGATGCCCTGGTTCCAGTCGGACATCACGAAGGCCATGTCGGCCTGGCCGCGCGCCTGCGGGTGGTCAGCACCAATGCGCGCCGAGACGAAGTAGCCCGACAGCGCGGTGTCGCTGCACTCGCGTTCGCGCACGTCGTCCACCGCGCCGAAGCTGGCCACGCCGGCGGCATCGGTGCGCACCGAGCCCAGCAGGCGGCCGCTGCAGTCGCGCAGCGCCACCGCGGCATCGGCCACGGGCTTGCCGTCGTCGAGCGTGGTGACCCACGCCAGCGCGGTCATCTTGCCGGGGCCGCGCGCCAGCTTGAAATGCACGCCGAGATTGGTCACCAGCGCGGCGGTGCGCACATACATCGGCGTGTTGCGGCCGAGCAGCGCCTGCCCCAGCATCGGCGAGGCGATCTCGACCACATGGAAGCCCGCTTCGGGCAATGGAATGCCGACCACCTCGAACGGACGCGGCGCCTTGCCGCCGGGCTCGGCGAGTTGCGGTATGGCGAGCTTGCGCGCGCCGGGCACACCGTCGAGCAACGATACGGAGCGGGTCTCGATGGAGGGCGCGTTGCGCGGGTTGCTGACATCGGCAGGCGAATGGCCGGCCAGGATGGCGTGCAAACGGCGGCGCGAAGCTGACGCTGCTGACCGGCGCATCGCGCGCCGCGCGGGGCTCGAATTGCGGCGCACGCGGCCCCTTGGGCGTATTGAGCAGGATATGCTCGGCGTCCTTGCGCGAGACCGGCGCGGAGAACGACACGGAGACCGGCCGCAGCGGCGTGCAGGGCGACTGCGCGCGTTCACGCTCGCACGAGAAGCTGGCCCTGAAGGGTTCGCGCACGGTGTAGTCGAAGCGCCGTTCCTCGCGCGTGGCAAGGCCCGATGGCGTGGCGATGCCCTTGCCCAGCACCAGCTGCATGCGGGCGCCGGCCGGCAGGCGCTGCTGGCAGGCCAGCAGATGCACGGTATCGGCCTGGTCGGGCTTGAGTTTCCAGCGCAGCGCGGCCAGCACGGCCTCGCGTTCCTTGCCGGCAAGCAGGCGCACGGGGATGCGCTCGCCCAGGCCTTGCGCCTGGCACCACGCGGCGGCGCGCACGGAGTCCGGCGTGGCCGCGCCGTTGAAGCGCAGCGCGAAGACCTGTTCTTCCTCGATCTCGCCACCGCCCGGGCGCGCCGACACCACGCTGGGCCCGCCGGTCTCGAAGCGGTATTCCGGCTTGCCCGCATAGGCCTTGCCGGCCTCGCTCTTGAGGCCGGGCGCCATGCGCAGCGAGCATTTCACGCCGGGCGGCAGGTCGCGCAGGAAATCGAAGACCCAGTTCCGTGCATCGACCCAGCGCGCCTGGCCCTCGACGGCCGCGCCGCTGCAGGACAGGATGGCGGGGGGTGCGGCCTGCGCATCGCCCAGCGGCACCATGGCCTCGTCGAAGCGGATCGCCACCTGCCGCACGCGGGACACCTCGCCCTCGGGCGCGAAGCGGACCACCTGCGCGGCCTGGGCCATGCCGGGCAGCGCGGCGAGCATGGCCGTTGCCACCGCGCCCCGCAGGCAGGCCATGAGAGCACGCCCGCGCCTTGCGCGCTTGCCAATCCGAGCGACGATCTGCGTCATCCTGTCCTCATCCGTTTACGGCTCCGGGCGAGGGTGACATGCGCCGATGGCAAGTGCAAGCCCGCGCACGCGGGCGCGGCGCCGGCGCGGCATCGGCGCGACAGCGCGCCGCGCTAGCGCAGGTGCGACAGCGGCAGCGGCCCGTCGCGCTTGAGCGCGGTCAGCACGATGTTGGAGCGCACGCTCTCCACGCCCGGCACGCGCATGAGCTTCTTCATGGTGAATTCGGCCAGYGTGGGCAGGTCCGGCACCATGATGCGCAGCAGGTAGTCCGCCTCGCCCGCCACCGAGTAACACTCCTGCACTTCCTCGAGCAACAGGATGTCTTCGCGGAAGCGCTCGATGATGGTGTCGCCGTGATGCGCCAGCTTGACGCTGGTGAAGACCTGCACGCCAAGCCCGAGCAGCGGCGGCGACAGCACTACGCGGTAGCCGGTGATGACGCCGTCGGCTTCCAGCCGCGCCAGGCGCCGCCCGATCTGGCTGGGCGACAGGTGGATGCGTTCGGCGAGTTGCTGGTGGGTGGAGCGGCCGTCGGTCTGCAGGGCCGCCAGCAGTGCCAGGTCGAAGGGGTCTAGATTGAGCATGATGGGTTCGCCCGGGAAGCGTGACTTGTCATGAGCGGCGCGGGGCAGACGGGGCTGGCAATGCACACGCGCATATTTCCCGCAAACAATACCAAAATTCTGCGTGTTCCGCGCGCCATCAGACGAAAACAGGCCCATTTTGCGGACCATCTGCGGCATCTCCTGGCTAAACTGTGCGGCAAATCTGCAGGAGATACGACATGATGGAAGCCACCGCAAGCCGCCAGCCACGCGATAGCCAGTCCGACGCGCAACCCGGCTTTGCCGGCACGCTGACCGACAAGCTCAGGGAGCAGTTCGACGCCGGCCTGCTGTCGGGCCAGACGCTGCGCGACGATTTCACCATCGAGCAGCCGCTGGAGCGCTATACCGACACGGACCACGCGGTATGGCGCAAGCTGTACGAGCGCCAGGCCTCGATGCTGCGCGGGCGCGTCTGCGACGAATTCCTGCAGGGCCTGTCCACGCTGGGCATGGAACGCGACCGCGTGCCCAGCTTCGCGCAGCTCAATGAAACCCTGATGCGCGCCACCGGCTGGCAGGTCGTGGCCGTGCCCGGCCTGGTGCCCGACGCGGTGTTCTTCGAGCACCTGGCCAACCGCCGCTTTCCGGCCAGCTGGTGGATGCGCAAGCCAGAACAGCTCGACTACCTGCAGGAGCCGGACTGCTTCCACGATGTGTTCGGCCACGTGCCGCTGCTGATCAACCCGGTCTTCGCCAATTACATGGAGGCCTACGGCAAGGGCGGTCTCAAGGCCGCGTCGCTCGACGCGCTGGACATGCTGGCCCGGCTGTACTGGTACACGGTGGAATTCGGCCTGATCCGCACGCCGGCCGGGCTGCGCATCTACGGCGCGGGCATCCTGTCGAGCCAGGGCGAATCGATCTACAGCCTGGATTCGGCCAGCCCCAACCGCGTCGGCTTCGATGTGCGCCGCATCATGCGCACGCGCTACCGCATCGACACCTTCCAGAAGACCTATTTCGTGATCGACAGCTTCGAACAGCTGTTCGACGCCACGCGGCCGGACTTCGCGCCGCTCTACGAATCCCTGCGCGCGCTGCCGACGCTTGGCGCCGGCGACGTGGTCCCCGGCGACCTCGTGCTCAACCGCGGCACCCGCGAAGGCTGGGCCGACAGCGACGACGTCTGAGCGCGCGGCGCTTGTTGCGCTCCCTGCGTTTTCACCGGCGCGCGCCCGCCCGGACACTTTGTGGAACAATGGCTGCATGCCCGCCGCGCCGCCCGCCGCAACCAGGCCGGACAGCGCGGCGGGCGGGCCGGTATTCCGCTCAGCTTCTTTTCCTCCATACCATCTAGCCCCCATCATGTCCCTCGTGCCCCTCACCCAGGAACAACGCGCACCGCTGCTTGCCAGCCTGCCCGGCTGGCAAGCCGTCGAGGACCGCGACGCGATCCACAAGCGTTTCACCTTTGCCGATTTCAACGCCGCCTTCGCCTTCATGACGCGCGTCGCGCTGGCCGCGGAAAAGGCAGACCATCACCCCGAATGGTTCAACGTCTACAACCGCGTCGATATCACGCTGTCGACCCATGATGCCAATGGCCTGACCCAGCGCGACATCGACCTGGCCGGATTCATCGAGCGCGCGGCGGCCTCGCTGGGCAAGAAATGAGGGGCGGACTGTAGGGAAACCGAAAGGTCGGTGTCGGTCGCCGCCTGTACAATTGGCGGCTCCTGCTTCTCTCCCGGACCCTCCCTGCAGCCATGCGTATCCTTCTGATCGAGGACGATCGCCAGATCGCCAGTGGCGTCGAAGCCGGCCTGTCCCAGGCCGGCCATCAGGTGCGCGTGGTGCACGATGGCGTCYACGCCACCGAGCACCTGCTGCGCGAACAGCACGACCTGGTCATCCTCGACCTCGGACTGCCCGGCATCGACGGCATGACGCTGCTGGCGCGCTACCGCGCCCGCAACCGCACCACGCCGGTCATCATCCTCACTGCGCGCGACGAACTCGAAGACAAGCTCTCCGGGCTGAACGCGGGCGCCGACGATTACCTAGTCAAGCCCTTCGCGCTGCCTGAGCTGGAAGCGCGCGTGCGCGTGCTGCTGCGGCGCAGCCAGCACGGCGAGGCCGCTCCCGAGCGCGACGTGCGCCTGGGCCGGCTGCGCCTGTCGGGCAATGACCGCCGCATGTTCATCGACGGCAAGCCGCTGGAACTGTCGCCGCGCGAGTTCGCCGTGCTGGAGTTGCTGCTGCAGCGGCAGGGCCGTGTGGTCAGCAAGGCACAGCTGCAGGACCACCTTGCCACGTTCGCGCATCCGGCCGGCGAAGGCGGCGACACTGTCGGCGACACCGCCATCGAAGTCTATGTGCACCGCGTGCGCAAGAAGCTGGAGGAAAGCGACGTGGAGATCGTCACCGTGCGCGGCTTCGGCTACCTGCTGCAGATCCGCGCCAGCGCCTGACGCTGCGCAGCGCGAGCAAGCCCGCCATGTGGCCGCGTCCACGCCCCCCCAAGCCGCCGCAGGCCACCGGCGCTGCCACCAAAGCCACAGAGCGCGCTCCCGGCCCGGCCGCGCGCGCCGCGTCCACGCAAAGCCTGCGCGTGCACCTGCTGCGCGCGCTGGCCACGCCGCTGTTCGCGCTGGTGCTGACCAGCGGCTCGCTGTCCTACTGGCTGGCGGCCCACTACACCACGCAGGTGTTCGACCGCGCGCTGTACGGGGTGGCCAACAATATCGCCCAGCAGATCCGGATTGCCGGCCCGCGGCTCGAGCAGGACATCCCCATGATCGCGCAGACGCTGGTCGAGGCCGAAGGCACTGATCGCATCTACTGGCGCATCCATGGTCCCGATGGCCTGATCGGCGGCATGGACACCTGGCTGGGCTACGGCACCGGCCAGACCTCGCTGCACGATGCGCGCCTGTTCTATGCGTGGTTCAGCGGGCGCCAGGTGCGTGCGGTGCGCCTGCCGGTCAACCTGCCCAGCCCGGCATCGGACGAGCTGGCCACCAGCGAGGCCGGGCGCGTGCCGCGCGGACCGGTGGTGGTGGAAGTGGCCGAACTGCTGGACCGGCGCGAGACCGCCGCCAACGAGATCCTGCTCTCGGTGTCGGTGCCGCTGATCCTGCTGCTGGTGGTGGGCAGCCTGATCCTCTCGCACGTGCTCAAGGAAGAGCTGGTGCCGCTGCAGATCCTGACCGACAAGCTCAACCGGCAGACCGCGCGGTCGCTGGCGCCGCTCGATGAAACCCAGGTGCCGGCCGAAGTGGAGCCGCTGATCCGCGCGCTCAATGCGCTGCTGGCCAGGCTGCGTGATGCGCTGGACGCGCAGCGCAAGTTCATCGCCGACGCCGCGCACCAGTTGCGCACGCCGCTCACGGCGGTCAAGCTGCACGCCGACCGCGCCGTGCAATCGGACGATCCGGAGGTAACCGGCCACGCGCTGCGCGAGCTGCAGGCGGCGGCCGACCGCGCCGTGCGGTTGTCGAACCAGCTGCTCTCGCTGGCGCGCGCGGAGCCGGGGCTGTCGCTGGAGCGGCTCGGGCCGATCGAGCATTTCGACCTGGCCTCGCTCGCCTTCGAGACCGGCGCCGAGTGGGTGCCGCAGGCGCTCTCGCGCCAGATCGACCTGGGCTTCGAGACCCTGCCCGGCCCCACCTTCACCGGCGCGGCGCCATCCACGGTGCGCGGCAACCGCCTCCTGATGCGCGAAGCGCTCAGCAACCTGATCGACAATGCCGTCAAGTACGTGCCGTCGGGCGGGCGCATCACCGTGCGCGCCGGCGGCGAGGCACTAGGCCATCGCGGCATGGCGGTGGTGATGGTGGAAGACAACGGCCCCGGCATCGCCCTGGCACGCCGCGAGGAAGTCTTCAAGCGCTTCTTCCGCGGCGACCACACGCCCGAGGGCAACGCGCCGGCGCAAGCGCCCGGCGGTGCCGGCCTGGGCCTGGCCATCGTGCACGAGATCATCGGCTTGCATCACGGCACCATCCGCATCGAGGATGTGCCGCCCGCCACCCCCGGCGCCGAGACGCGCGGAATGCGGTTCGTCATCCGCATTCCGTGCGAGGCGGCCGGCACCGCATGAGGCTGCCGTGCCCTGCCCGGCCCTGAGGCCTAGCGCTTCTTCTTTTCCTTCGGCGCCAGCATGGTGCCGCGGCATTGCGGGCTGCCGCAGCGGCACTCGAATTCCTTCTTGAGCTTCTTGGTGTAGCGCGCGTCGATCACCAGGCCGTAGTCATAGAACAACTCTTCGCCGGCGGCGATGTCGCGCAGCGCGTGGACGAACACGCGGCCCTTCTTCTCGCGCGCCTCGCAGTTGGGCTCGCAGGCATGGTTGATCCAGCGCGCGCGGTTACCGCCGAACTTGGCGTCGATCACGTCGCCGTCTTCCAGGCTGAAATAGAAGGTGTGGTTGGGATCGTCCGGATCGTGCGGATGGCGCTCGAGCGCTTCCTTCCACGAAATATGCTCGCCCTTGTACTCGATGACGCGTTCGCCCTCGGCGATCGGCGCAATCGCATAGACGCCCTTGCCGTGCACGCCTGAGCGGCGCACTTCGACGCGGTCGGAAGCGGTCTTGCGCTTGCCGGCCTTTGCCTTCTTCTTGCCTTGCCCGGCTTCCTTCCCGGCTGCCGCCGCGTCAGCCGTTCCTTCCGTACCCTGCCTTGCGTCCCCGCTTTGCAGCTCCGCACCGCTCCGCTTCACCTGTTCCACCATTTGCCATCCCAAAGTGATCCGCCGGCCTGCCACCCCACGTGGCTGCGCGCTGGCGATGATACCTGCGCCCCATGGCGGCGGCATCCCCTTCCACGGCAAATGTCGGTATACGGCAGCGCCATGCGACACCGCCGTATACCCGGGTCGGCCAGGTATACGGAATGGCGTCAGGCCAAGGCTGACGTATACGTCAGCCCGACCCGCGCCTGCGCACGGGGAAACCACCGCGCCGCCGACGACGTAAACGGGCGCCCAAGGTCAACAAGGCATGTGGATAAGCCCGCAAAAATCTGTGGATAAGAACGCGTGATTCATGTGGGCTGCCTGGGGTTGAGATGGGGACGCATCAGGCATAAGTCGGAGGCTTGCGTTTACCGCCTCGGCCGGAAGGCGGAGTCATCCACGCCGGCCAACATGGCGTTCCAGCACTTCTACTTTCTGTAAACCGTTGATTTACATGACGTTAACGGTGTTATCCACAGAAAGGCGCGACGTTTACCTACTACTACTATCTGTATACATGAAAGAAAGATGTAAACAGAAAGGACTGCGTCCGGCCGCCGGGAACAGACAGGGCTGGCAGGAAAACCAAATGAACCGGAAGCCGCTTTTCACATGGCTTCTTTTTTGAGCAGCCTGTGATTGACGGCTGCGGCGTATACGCTCGCGATGTATACGCCGCCAACAAAGGGCCGAGCCCGGGACGCTGGCGCCACGTATACGCACCCGAAGATGGCCGGGGATACGCAGGTGCAGGTGCAGCCGCAGGGCGGCACCCAAGGCTGGCATTCGCGGCGCGAATATGACTGTTTTCACCATGCACGATAGTGCAGGCCGCCCCGCCGGGTCGCCGGCCATCGCGGTTTCGGCGCCCCGCCGGCAGAACGGTGCGATCGGCATCCTTTCCCTAGCCAGACGGAGTCCGGCCGGCCAGGCCGCCCTTGCAGCGCGCCAGGCACGCTATGCGGGTCCCAGGCGCTCCGGAGAGGCCTGGGCGGGCCTGGGGGCCGTATACGCGTCTCGATGGTGATGGGGGGCGCCTGAGGGGCTCTGCGAGCGTTCAGGAGGCCCCTGACGCCGTTTTTTCCTTCCGTATGCCCTGCGGGACGCCTCGCAGCCGTGCTTCGCCTGGGGCGTTCTCCCGGTCCGTCGTGGTCATTCCGGAGCCCGGCCGTTGCCTTCAAAGCCCCAGCCGGCGCGGCCTGGCGCGGGATACGCTGTAACAATCTGTTCCCGGTCAGCCTTGCCCGACACGGTATGATGTGGCCCGCGGCGCCTTTGCCAGGGCCGGCGCCCAGCGTGCCGGTCCGGTCGGGCGTCCCTGTTTTATCAACTCGAGACGGAGTGAAGCATGACGAAAACCGAACTGATCGACGCCATCGCGGCCGGCGTGGACGGCCTGACCAAGGCCAAGGCTGAACAAGCGTTGAATGTGACGCTGGGCGCCATCATGGACGCCGTCGCCAAGGGCGACACGCTGAGCCTGATCGGCTTTGGCACCTTCAGCCAGGGTGAACGCGGCGAACGCATGGCGCGCAACCCGCGCACCGGCGAAGAAATCAAGGTCGAAGCCGCCAAGACTGTCAAGTTCAAGGCCGGCCAGAAGTTCAAGGATGCTGTGAACCAGTGAGCATCAATGTCCCGCAGGCAGCCCTCGTGCCGGCCTCGCAGGAACAACCCCGCCGTGTCGCCGCCAGCTGCCGCCTGGCGCGGGCGAGCGCCAGGCGGGGGGCGTTATCCACAATATCGGCGCACTGGTTATCCTGACGCTTCGCGGTATACGCCGCACCCTTCCTCCAGCCCGGTAAGATGGTGTCCTATCGGCGCCTTCCCTCAATAAATACAAGGGCCTAGGGCGTCCTGCCGTGTAGGGACCCGCATGGAACCCAGATCGCCGCCAGGCAGATTTCCACAGTTTTATTCACAGCGTTTCCCACAAAATTTTCCACAGGCGCGCCGGCTTGGACTGAGCGTGCTGGTGACACTCGCGCTGCTCGGCGGTTGCACCACGCCATCGCAGCCGGCCCGCCCGCAGGCGGTGCCGTTGCCCGACACCGAACGGCCGTCTACCACGCCCGGCGCCAGCCAGCGCCAGCGCATCGTCGAGATCGCCTGGCAGGAGTGGCAGCGCTGGGGTGGCCAGACCGTGCGGCTGGGCCGCGACGACACATCCTGCGTGGCCGACAGCCCTCTTCCGGCGCCGGTAGTGCCCGGCATGCCCGCCCCGCCGGCAGACGCAGCGGCGGGTACGGATGCCCCCGACATGGCGAGCCGTTCGGCCGACCGTGAGGATGACCGCGACGAAGACGACAGCGGCGGGCCGAGCTGCCTGCGTTTTCCCGACGGCACCGGCATGGAGGCCACCGCGCAGGGCTGCAAGCTGGCGCAGCGCTACTGGGGCATCGTCGGCAAGGCGGTCACGTGCCGGCAGATCACGCAGGGAAGCTGGGCCTGGTCGGCGGTCTTCATCTCGTGGGTGATGCGCAAGGCGGGCCTGGACGAGCGCCAGTTCCTCACCGGCGATTCGCATTCGATGTACGTGGTGGATGCGCGCGACGGCATCCTGCCCGCGCCGGCCTTCCGCATCGAACCGGTGCCCGCCATGCCCCGGCCGGGCGATGTGATCTGCGCAGGACGCGGAGCCGACAAATACCTGGCCAGTGCCGCGGATATCGGCTTCGGCACCACGCCGATGCATTGCGATATCGTCGTGGAGGTAGATCCGGCCGCGCGCCTGGTCAAGGCCATCGGCGGCAACGTGCAGCAATCGGTTTCGATGGAGCTGATCGAGCTGGGCGACTCCGGCATGATCGACAGCGCCACCAATTCGCACATGCCGTGGGTGCTGATCATGCGCAATACCCTGCCGTAAGCCCTGCTTGACCGGCCCCGCAAAATCATTAACATGGTAATTAATCGGGCCGGCAACCAGGGTGCCGCGACCCGACCCCACCCTGGCAGTACCGGGCAAGCGCGCGCATCGACGCCGCACGACACGCAGAGGAGACCTGCATGGCTGTCGCCAACATTCATCCCATGGAATGGGAGGCCCGCGTCAAGCTGGCCGCCTGCTACCGCATCTTCGACCGGCTCGGCTGGACCGAATTGATCTACAACCACATCACGCTGCGCCTGCCGCCCGAGGCGGGCGGCGATCCGGCCAGGCCGCATTTCCTGATCAATCCCTTCGGGCTGCGCTATGCGGAGGTGACTGCCTCCAACCTGGTCAAGATCGGCCTGGACGGCCAGGTGGTCGGCGAGAGCGCGTGGCCGGTCAATCCGGCGGGCTTTACCGTGCACGCGGCCATCCACGCCGGCATCGAGGGTGCGCATTGCGTGATGCACACCCACACCACGGCCGGCATGGCAGTGGCCTGCTCGGCGCAGGGCCTGTCGATGAGCAACTTCTACGCCGCCCAGCTGTTCGGCAAGGTCGCCTACCATCCCTTTGAAGGCATCACCGTGCATGAGGACGAAGGGCCGCGCCTGGTGCGCAATATCGGTGACAGGCCGGCCGTGATCCTGCGCAACCACGGGCTGCTGGCGTGGGGCGACAGCATCGCACGTACCTTCTCCACGCTATGGCTGCTCAACCGCGCCTGCGAGATCCAGATGGCCACGCTGGCCATGGGCGATGCGCTGGCGGTGCCGGAGGAGATCCAGCGCAAGTGCACGCGCGATTCGCTCCAGTTCAATCCCGCGTTCGGCGCCGGCGAGGATGTTTTCGCCGCGCTGACGCGGGAAATCGACCGTATCGATGTGTCTTATCAATCTTAGTTTGCGTTCATTCTTCCCGAGAATGATTCTGGCAATCACCAGAGAGGCAACACAGCCATGACTTCCATCTGCATCGTCGGCGCCGGCGCCGTTGGCGGCTTTATCGGCGCCAGGCTGGCCCGCTCCGGCCAGCCCATTCATGTGCTGGCGCGCGGCCAGACGCTGGCCACATTGCGCGAACGGGGCCTGACGCTGATCGAGGGCGAGCGCACGGATACTTTCCGCGTGCGCGCCGAGGGCGATTCCGCAGCACTCGGTACGCAGGATGTGGTCATCCTGGCGGTCAAGGCACCCGCGCTGCCAGCGCTGGCCCAGACCATCGGGCCGCTGATCGGCCCGGGCACGGTGGTGGTGACGGCGATGAACGGCGTGCCGTGGTGGTTCTTCGAGCGGCCGGGCCAGTTCTCGGGCTTGTCCCTGCATGCGGTGGACCCGGGCGGCGTCATCGCGCGCGCCATCCCGGCGGCGCAGGTGATCGGCTGCGTGGTGCACCTCACTGCGTCCTCGCCGGCGCCGGCCACGGTCCGCCATGGTTTTGGCGCGCGGCTGATCCTCGGTGCCGCGGGCGGCGCAACCAGCCCGGCCGGCGCGCGGCTGGAGATGCTCGCGGACGTGCTCATGCGCGGCGGCCTGGAAGTGGAGCGTAGCGCCGCCATCCAGCAGGACATCTGGTTCAAGCTGTGGGGCAATATGACGATGAACCCGGTGTCCGTGCTGACCGGGGCCACGTGCGACCGCATTCTCGACGATCCGCTGGTCAATCGATTTTGCCTGGCCGTGATGGAGGAAGCCGGCCGCGTGGGCGCCGCCATCGGCTGTCCGATCGCCCAGAGCGGGGAAGAGCGCAGCCAGGTCACGCGCAAGCTGGGCGCCTTCAAGACGTCGATGCTGCAGGATGCCGAGGCCGGGCGTCCGCTGGAGATCGACGCGCTGGTGGCCTCCGTGTGCGAGATTGCCGGGCATGTCGGCATCGCCACGCCGAATATCGATGCGCTGCTTGGCCTGGTGCGGCTCCATGCGCAGGTCAAGGGGCTCTATCCGGCGGGGTAGGGTTGCATGTCATTCCCACCAAGAATGACATGATTGAATAGACGAGCTGCTTGATAAATGCGGCGAATGAAATGGGCAGTGAATCGAACTGGATACGGCCTTTCGCCTCATCGACCTATCGCGGAATACGCCAAAAGCATCGCCGCGACAAATAATTGATCAATTCTGATCGCCTGATTCATTGATAGCGCGAATCATTGCCGGGGCGCGCAGAACGCGCCCTGCCCTTCAGCTTCCCGCCACGGCGGCAACCCGGCGCCTGCCCGCGAGGATGCCCTCCACCGCATAGACCGCCAGCGAGATCCAGATCAGCGCATAGCCGGCCTGCTTGCTGGCCGGGAACGGCTCGTGCCACAACCACACTCCCAGCAACAGTTGCAGCGTCGGGCCGGTGTATTGCAGCAGCCCGAGCAGGGAAAGCGGGATGCGCCGGGCGCCGGCGGCGAACAGCAGCAGCGGCACCGCGGTCACCGGGCCGGCCAGCAGCGCCAGCAGTTGCACGCCGCCCGCGGCATGGCTGAAGCCGGCCTGCCCGCTGACAAACAGGTAGGCCAGCGAGGTGGCCGCCAGCGGGAACAGCAACAGTGTCTCGAGCGAGAGGCCTTCGAGCGCGCCCAGCGTCGCGGTCTTGCGCAGCAGCCCGTAGCCGCCGAAGGTGCCGGCAAGCGCCAGGGCGATCCAGGGCAGCTGCCCGGCGGCCACGGTCAGCCACAGCACGCCGGCCGCCGCGATGGCGATCGAGAGCCACTGGACGGGCCGCAGCCGCTCGTGCAGGAACAGCACGCCCAGCAGCACATTGAACAGCGGATTGATGAAGTAGCCCAGGCTGGCGTCAACCACCCGCCCGTTGGAGACCGACCAGATGTAGAGGAACCAGTTGCCGCTCAGTAGCAGCGCGCTGGCCACGAAGCCGGCCAGCAGGCGCGGGTTTGACCACACGCCGCGCAGCCAGCCCCAATGGCGGCGCCAGGCCAGCACCAGGCCCAGGAAGACCAGCGACCACACCATCCGGTGCAGCAGGATCTCCATCGGCGCGATGCCGTGCAGGGATTTGATATAGAGCGGCAGCAGGCCCCAGA
>NZ_JBFTND010000214.1:0-12197 GCF_056397305.1 Cupriavidus sp. 05N40 | reverse complement strand
GGTCGAAACGGCCTCGCACATGCAGGGATTCGTGGGCCTCGCCGCGATGAAAGGTAATCGACTCCGCATTCTCGCGTACCCGAATCAAGCTGAAGCGAAAATCGGCTTCTCGTTTCAGCTGATAGAAATTCAGCCCGATCAGGATACGACCGAACACGAAGATCGAGATCGACGTGCCAACGATCGCATAGACAACAAGAAATAGCACCAGCTGCCTGGAGATCGACCAGAGAACACCACCGAACGCAATCAGCTGCAAAAGCGCCCCCAGACTGATTAGGAAAAAATACAACGATTGATTTGCAAACGTATTGATGTCTTCCGAGATCCGCTGGTCCGGATTGTCGATCGAGGCGCTGGCGTTCAGCTTGTAGAACGCATGATGACTGAAATACTTATCCAGGTAGTGACGGGTCAGCCAGCGGCGCCAGTGAATACCAAGCGTGTTCCTGACGTAGTAGTAAAAGGCGTAGACCGGCACGGCGGCGATCAACACATAGACGCATATCAGAATGGAGTGCCAGAATCTGCCGGCATCCTTCGCGGCCAGCGCCGATGTGAACTCCCCCGATTGCTCATTGAACAGTACGTTCGTCCCTGTTTGACCGAGCAGTAACAAGATCAATAGAATAAGGAGAATCCTCGCCTTCCATTTCTCCTGAGAGAACCAGTAAGGCTTTGCAATTTCCCAGAATCGCACCCACAAGTTGCCGCCAGATTTTCCCATCGTCCTTCTCTACGCGGCGTCGGGCCGGGTGACGCCTTTTGCCCATGACATGTCCCGCCTCACGCGTCCCTTTGATGTCTGCCGGATTCATTGGAGCCATTGGAGCCATTAGCGCGTCAGCTACTGAAATATAGGCCAACCTACCGACGCTGGCGGCTTTTTGCAGGGAATCGTAAATCTGTGGGCATGGCATCGGTCCGCGCCCAAATAAGTTCGCCAATCCGTACGCTTGCGGACAGCACTTCTGCCGGGAGGTAGCTATATGTATACGTAGGGGCGCACATGCCGCTACATACCAAAGTCGGCGCTGGGATTTTCTGGAACATGTCCGGTGTGGGGCCCCACCAGTTTCAGATTCGGATCGCGGGGCGAGCGTTGTTTGCCGGAATTTACGAACATGAATCACAAAGCACTCCGTCCCGGATCGCGGATAGTTGGGGGTAGTGGAATGTCAAAGGAAGCTCACCGAACCGTCGTCGTCATCTATCGAAGCCATCCGCAGCACTGGTTCTTTGCGGAGGTGGATGGCGGCTGCACCTATCGCTTCGGCCCGTTCGAGAGCGAAAAGATCGTCAACGATATTCTCCTTGTCATCTACCCTGCCGGCATACCACGTGAAACCCTTACCGCCGTGATGGATTGCGACGATGACACCTTGTTGCGCACCGCGCAGGGCGTTGCCTGTCCGCCGCCGGCCGGCGCATGGCCGATCGAGCCGGCGCAAATGCAGTCGGCCCGCGCCGCTGGCGCTTCCTGGCGAGTCTTGTTCAGCCGCCGTATTCAAGGCTGGATCCAAGGCTGGATGGCGGGAGGCCCAGTCTCTCGTTGAAAGGCTGAACGTCGAGGCTGAACGTCGCCTGGTACCGCCATCGCAGCGTGCTGGAACTACCCGCGCGCAGCGATGCGCTTTCTGCGTTCAATCCATGGCCAGCTCAGCGACCCTCAGCGAGGGACGATGACGACAGTGCTGTCGGCTTTGCTGCCTCTTGCCCCGGTACTGCCCGTACTACCCCTGGCGCCCGTGCCGCCAGTTGCACCCGTATCGCCGGTCGCGCCCGTGGAGCCCATTGCCCCAGCGCCCCCGGTCGCCCCGGTGTCTCCGGTTGCGCCCGTTTGGCCGGTCGCGCCCATGTAGCCGGTATTGCCGGTGTTGCCTTGTGCTCCGGTGCCACCCGTTGCGCCTTGCGGCCCGGCCGGGCCCGTGCATGCCGTCACAGCGAGCGCCATCAGTGCCGCGACTATCAGGTTCGAATATTTCATGATGATTCCTTTTTTGCTGACTTGAACGGCCCATGAAGTCGTGGGCTGTGTGACGGGCTGCTTATCCAATGAGAGCGGGAATACGCAGGGACAACGCCCTGACGCCTCACCGGTCTCCACGTTGCGAGGAAGCCGGACACCAGCCCTCGCGCGCAGCCATCGTAGGTGACACTACGCGAACTTCACCCTGGCGTCGGTACGCTAGCGGGCATCGATATCGGCGGGGGGCGCTTCTCGCCTGGATGCGTTTTCATGGATGCTGCCTTACTCCCGGTCCGTCACCRTACAGACGCCGTCGCGTTTCGGGGAATACAGTGATCGGGTCTTGCATAACGCTTCCCTACGATATTGACGGAGGAATCTGGAATGTCAGCCATCGAATCGGTTCTTCATGAACGCCGCCTCTTTCCGCCGCCGGCAGACCTGGCGGCGCACGCGGCGATCCCGAGCATGGACGCGTACAAGTTGCTGGTCGCCGAAGCCCAGCGCGACTACAACGGCTTCTGGGGACGTCTTGCCAGCGAAGCGCTCACCTGGAAGACGCCCTTCACCAAGGTGCTCGATGAGTCCAAGGCGCCTTTCTACACATGGTTCGAGGATGGCACGCTGAATGCCTCGTACAACTGTCTCGATCGCCATGTCGACGCGGGTAACGGCAACCGCGTAGCGATCCATTTCGAGGCTGACGATGGCACAGTCGTCAACGTGACGTACCAGGGCTTGCTGCAGCGTGTGTGCCGGTTCGCGAACGCGCTCAAGACGCAGGGCGTGAAGAAGGGCGACCGGGTCGTGATCTACATGCCGATGTCGGTGGAAGGCGTGGTCGCCATGCAGGCGTGCGCCCGCATCGGCGCCACGCATTCGATCGTGTTCGGTGGCTTCTCGGCAAAATCGCTCAATGAACGSCTGGTKGACGTRGGCGCCGTKGCGCTSATCACSGCMGAYGAACAGATGCGCGGCGGCAAGGCGYTGCCGCTGAAGAATATCGCGGACGAAGCCCTGGCCCAGGGCGGCTGCGAAGCCGTGAAGAGCGTGATCGTCTACCGCCGCACCGGCGGCAAGATCCAGTGGCATGTGGATCGCGACTTCTGGATGCACGAACTTGCGCAGTCGGAAGCCGGCACCTGCGAGCCGGAATGGGTCAGCGCGGAGCATCCGCTTTTCATCCTCTACACCTCCGGCTCGACCGGCCGGCCCAAGGGCGTGCAGCACAGCACCGGGGGCTTCTTGCTGTGGGCCGCGCAGACCATGGCGTGGACCTTCGACCTGAAACCATCCGATGTGTTCTGGTGTACCGCCGACATCGGCTGGATCACCGGGCACAGCTACATTGCCTATGGCCCGCTTGCGATGGGCGGCACCCAGGTGATGTTCGAGGGCGTGCCGACCTATCCCGACGCGGGCCGCTTCTGGGACATGATCGCGAGGCACAAGGTCACGGTCTTCTACACCGCGCCGACCGCCATCCGCTCGCTGATCAAGTCCGCGGCCGTCGACGAGAAGGTACATCCCGCGCGCTACGACCTTTCCTCCCTGCGTATCCTCGGCACGGTCGGCGAGCCGATCAATCCGGAAGCCTGGATGTGGTACTACACGAACATCGGCGGCTCCCGCTGCCCGATTCTGGATACCTGGTGGCAGACCGAAACGGGTGGTCACATGATCTCGCCGCTGCCCGGGGCCACGCCGCTGGTGCCGGGCTCGTGCACGCTGCCGCTGCCCGGCATCATGGCCGCGATCGTCGATGAAACGGGACAGGACGTGCCGGCAGGCCAGGGCGGGATCCTGGTCATCAAGCGCCCATGGCCCGCCATGCTGCGCACCATCTGGGGCGATCCTGAACGCTACAAGACCAGCTATTTCCCCGAGGAGCTCGGCGGCAAGCTCTACCTCGCCGGCGACGGCGCAGTGCGCGATGTGGAGACCGGCTATTTCACCATCATGGGCCGCATCGACGATGTGCTCAACGTGTCCGGCCACCGGCTCGGCACGATGGAGATCGAGTCGGCTCTGGTTGCGAACGTGCTTGTTGCCGAAGCCGCGGTGGTCGGCCGTCCGGACGATGTCACGGGCGAATCGGTGATCGCGTTCGTGGTGTTGAAGGGCCCGCGGCCGGAAGGCGAGGCCGCGGAGAAGATCGCCGGCGAGCTGCGCGCCTGGGTGGGCAAGGAGATCGGACCGATCGCCAAGCCCCGGGACATCCGCTTTGGCGATAACCTGCCGAAGACCCGCTCCGGCAAGATCATGCGCCGTCTGTTGCGTTCTCTGGCCAAGGGCGAAGAGATCACGCAAGACGTGTCAACCCTTGAGAACCCGGCGATTCTCGAGCAGCTTCGTTGAACAGGCAGAGGCCGGAATCCGGGCTGCCGGGGCGTCTCCTCATTGGAGCGCCTCGGGGCCGCCGCCCCCCCCGCCATCCTGGAGATATAAAGTGAGCACAGCATCGACCCAACTCAAGCTATCGAATCCCGCCCCGCTGGGACTGGCGGGCTTCGCGTTGACAACATGGCTGCTCAGCATGATCAACGCGGGCTGGTTCCCGGCAGAATCCATGGGGCTCGTACTGGCCTGCGCGCTGGCCTATGGCGGTACCGCGCAGGCCATCGCAGGCGTGATGGAGCTGCCGCGCGGCAATACGTTCGGCGCCACGGCATTCCTGAGCTATGGGGCGTTCTGGTGGTCGTTCGCGCTGTTCCTCATGTTCCCGCACGACAAGGTGCCGGCCGCATTCGTGGGGTGGTACCTGTTCCTGTGGGGCGTCTTTACGTTCTACATGTGGCTGGCCACGTTCAGGTCGCCACGGGCGCTGCAACTGGTTTTCCTGGCGCTGTGGATCACCTTCTTCCTGCTGGCCGCGGGCGACTGGACGGGTTCCGGCGCGTTGCATATCGCTGGCGGATACACCGGGCTCCTGACGGCGGCACTGGCGTTCTACCTATCGGCGGCCGACGTCATCAATGAGGTGTATCAGCGAGCCGTGCTTCCGGTCGGAGCAGCGCGAGGCCTCCCGCCGCAACGCGTCCCGGAAGCGGTGCCGCACGCAGTGTAGCGCCGCAGCCGAGGGAGGCAGGCGGCCTCAGAGCCGCGTCTCCCGCTGATACCGGTCCTGCTCCCAGTACGGGGGCTGGCCATAGTACTCATGGATGCTGGTGGCCCATTGCTCGTCCGCCATGCTTGGCCAGTGGTCCTTGTCAAAGCCGGGCGCGGCCTCCAGCACTTCCTTCTCGATGCCTAGCACAAAGCTCTTGCACTGGATGTCGAGCGTGAGCGCGGACCAGGGCACGGCGAAGAGCTTTCCGCCCATGCCGAGGAATCCRCCAAAGGACAGCACCGCATAGGCGATGCGCCCGCCCCGTCCAGCATGATGTGGTCGACTTTGCCCAGCTTGTCGCCGCCGGGGCCAATCACCGGGTTGCCTTCCAGCGTATCGGCAGCCATCAGGAACGGCCCGGGCCCGGGACTGTTCTCTTCGATCTTGCCGACGATGGTGGCGCGCGGGCCACCGCTGTTGTGGTCGAGTTCATAGGGATTCATGGGTTGACTCCAGGCAGGGGAATGCCTTCGGCGAATGCAACAAGCGGCAGCCCCCGCCGCAGCGCCGCGGCCGGTGGCTCGTGGCGCTGCGCGGGCTGTTCGTTACAACTGGTGGACGGACAGATGATTCTCGACCGACTTCACGCCGTTGACGGCGTGGGTCACATCGGCTGCAGTCTGTCTTTGGGTCGCGGTCGGGACGCTGCCGGTCAGGCGCACCACGCCTTCGCGGGTGCGGACATGCACGTGCGTTGAGCTCAGCTTCTTCTGTTCAAGCAAACTGGCCTTGACCTTGGTCGTGATCGCGGTGTCGCTCATGGCGTCGCCAACCGGCTCATGGGTCGGATTGATCGACGACATGGGCGACGGCCCGGCGTCGTTCGTGGCGCCAAGGCTCAGCGGAGCGTACAGGCTGGCCGCGAGGGTGATGCACGCGGTGCCGATGGCGTATGTCAGGGGATGGATGGTTTTCACGTCAGTTACCTCGATTCAGATCCAATCGGTTGTCATAAGCCGGAGCGGCTCGTCGGGCGAGCCAGCCCCAGGCGAATGCAACCGCGCGGCATGGTCTCGCGAGGGATCGTATCTCCCTGCAAGCGGCATCCGATGGATCGAGACTGACATGGATCGGCCATGGCGTCGGTACGATGGCGGACACGGAGATGTCTTTCATGGCACTTCGCCTTGCGCAAGCGCTTGCCGGACAGGCGCCGCTCAAGCGCTGCTCAGGCGCGCATGGTCACCAGCATCGCGCAGACAGCCAAGGCCATCATCAGCGTGGCGAGCCAGCTCAGCACCTTCAGCCTTGTGCTGATGACGAACTCGCCCATGATGTCGGTGCGCGCCGCCATCAGCATCGTCACCGCCTTGATCGGGTCGATCGCGGTGAAGCCCAGCGCAATGCCGATCAGGGTGGAGACGGCGATGATGCCGTAGAAGGCCTTTGCCGTCATCGGCGTGCGCTCCAGGCTGTYCTTCCATTTGAAGGCGCCCTCATCGGCACCGGCTTGCTGGCGATTCCCGTGCTGGGCGGATCCTCCGCCTATGCCATGGCGCGATGACGCCATGCAGGTTGAGCGTCACTGCTGTCGTCGGGATGATGAAGAACGCCACCAGGTTCGAGAAGCCCATGCCGACATAGTATCGATGCCGGCACTGAACAGCATGAAGGCGAAATCGCCGGCAATGGGGCGAGCGCGGTGGCTGCCTGCGCCGAGGTCTGGATTTCGTTGCTGACTACCCGGCGGGTTCATGCCCGGCTCGCGCAGCGACTTCGGCTTGCGCTTCATGCCGTCGGTCGAAGGCGGCTTGCTGGAGTTGTGGCTATCCTTCTCCAGCTTCGTCTCAAGCGCATCGAGCCGCGTCACCAACTCAATGATGAGAGCGTCCTTCTGCTCTGGCGTCAGGTCGTTGAGGCTCGGGATCTTCGTCATGCGTAGCACTATGAAGCACTTCGCAGAGGTGGGCCCATGCGGCTGGCGGATCACCCAGCCACAGATCTTGTTTAATGAAGGCGAACTTCCTTCCGCCTTGAACTAATGTGGAAACAGGACTCCGATCGCCGCGAGCAACCTTGCCGCGTATCCGCACGCTGGGCACGACACCGTGAAAGTGCCGGCTAATTTGCCTTTCATCAGTCCACGCCCTGTCGCGGTCATCCAACCCTTGGTATTCGTACACGACTGGGGTGCCTATGAGGATTGCGCAGATTGCACCATTAGCCGAGCGCTGCCCGCCAAGCCTGTATGGCGGCACGGAGCGAATCGTCTCCTACCTGGCCGAAGAACTGGTGCGGCAGGGCCACGAAGTCACGCTGTTCGCAAGCGGTGACTCGGCCACGCGAGCCGAGCTGGTACCGTGCTGCGACATGGCGCTGCGCCTGGATACGCGCGTGCGCGATCCGTTACCCTATTATGTTGTGATGCTGGACCGAGTCATGGCGAGGGCCAGCAGCTTTGACGTGCTGCATTTCCATATCGACATGGTGCATTTCCCGTTGCTGCGACGCATGCCCGTGCGGGCCGTGACGACCTTACATGGCCGTTTGGACCTGCCCGACCTGCAGCCGTTCTACGCGCACTTCCCGCATTTTCCGCTGGTGTCGGTCTCCACCGCGCAGCGCGCGCCGATGCCGCCGGTGAACTGGGCCGGCACCGTGCACCACGGGCTGCCGGTGAACTTGCTGCCCTGCTGTGCCAATCCACGCGGCGACTACCTGGCATTCCTCGGCCGGATTTCGCCGGAGAAACGTCCCGACCATGCCATCGAGATTGCGGCACGCGCTGGAATGCCGCTGAAGATCGCCGCCAAGATCGACAAGGTTGACCGCGACTACTGGGAGAGCACCATCCGCCCCCTAGTCGCGGGGCACCCGGGAGTCGACT
The DNA here is from genome assembly GCF_056397305.1 of Cupriavidus sp. 05N40. NCBI lineage: Bacteria > Pseudomonadati > Pseudomonadota > Betaproteobacteria > Burkholderiales > Burkholderiaceae > Cupriavidus > Cupriavidus sp. 05N40. The sequence goes on along the minus strand of NZ_JBFTND010000214.1, from coordinate 4,292 downwards.
ATATCGGCGAGATCGATGAATATCACAAAGCCGCCTTCCTTGGCAATGCGCGCGCGCTGCTGTTTCCCATCGACTGGCCGGAACCGTTCGGGCTGGTGATGATCGAGGCGATGGCGTGCGGCACACCCGTAATCGCGTTTGCATGCGGCTCGGTGCCGGAAGTGATTGAGGCCGGCGTTAGCGGCTATATCGTGCGCAGTATTGATGAAGCGGTGGCGGCGGTGCATCGCGCGGCCACGCTGCCGCGCGCCGCCGTGCGCGCAGCCTTCGAAGGGCGCTTCACCGTTGAGCGGATGGCGCTCGAGTACGTGCGCATCTACCGGAGCCTGGCGGAACCCGACGAAGCAGACGCGTCGGAAGGCGAGTCCGGCGAACCGGCGCTCGCATGAACGGAGGAATCTCACCATGCTTACGGACCCCAATGAACTACCAGTCAGCCCGGGGCTAGTCGCCGGTGCCAACCAGGTCGCCCAATTCTACATCCCAGCGGCGGCGTCTCTGCAAGAACGGCGCCCGCGCACGCTAAAGCACGGCGACACCTTCGCGCTGTTCGACCACAACGGTGATGCGATCGGAGCGCTTGGCAGCCCCGAAGGACTGTTTCACTTCGATACCCGGCACCTCTCCTATCTGCGGCTAACCATCGACGGCGAGCGGCCGATGCTGCTGTCGTCAACACTGCGCGACGACAACGCCGCGCTGACCTGCGACCTGACCAACCCCGACCTGTTTGATGACGATGGCAAGCTGAGGCTCGAGCACGACCTGATCCACCTGCGCAGATCGCGCTTCCTGTGGAATGGCGCCTGCTATGAGCGGCTGAGCCTGCGCAACTATGACGAGGTGTCACGGCGCGTGCGCGTGGATATTGCCTTCGATGCCGACTTCGCCGACCTGTTCGAAGTGCGCGGCGCGCAGCGGCCGCGGCGCGGCACCGTGCATGCACCGGTTGTCGCGGGCGCCGCGGTCACGCTGAGCTATACCGGCCTGGACCAGGGGCGGCGCGAAACGCGGCTCGCCTTTGACCCGGCGCCGGCCGAGCTACGTGGAAACGGCGCGAGCTTCACCCTGACGCTCGAGCCGTCGTGCTCCCAGGTGCTTCGCATGGAAATACGCTGCACGTCGGTGCAGCGCGAGGCCGAGGAGACGCAATCCTTCCTTAGCGCACTGCTCCAGTCGCGGCGTGAGCTGCGACGCGCGACACGCCGCGCGGCATCCATCACCACCTCCAACGAACTCTTCAACGAGGTGGCGCGGCGCAGCGTATCTGACCTCTACATGCTGCTGACCAACACCGTGCACGGGCCCTACCCGTATGCCGGCATTCCGTGGTTCAGCACGGTATTCGGGCGCGATGCGCTGATCACGGCGTTGCAAACGCTTTGGCTGGACCCAGAGATCGCACGCGGCGTGCTGCAATACCTTGCCGTGATGCAGGCGGAAACGGTCGATCCCCAGGCCGATGCCGAACCGGGCAAGATCCTGCACGAAATGCGCCATGGCGAGATGGCACGACTCGGGGAGGTGCCGTTCGGGCTCTATTACGGCAGCGTAGATGCCACGCCGCTGTTTGTGCTGCTGGCCGGCGCCTACCTCCGGCGCACCGGCGATGTCGAGACCATTCGCACGCTGTGGCCGAACATCCGGGCGGCGCTGGGCTGGATTAACGACTATGGCGATCGCGATGGCGACCTGTTTGTCGAATATGGCAGGCAGTCGCCGGAAGGCCTCATCAACCAGGGCTGGAAAGACAGCCGCGATTCGGTCTTCCATGAGGACGGGCGGCTCGCCCCCGGCCCGATTGCGCTGGCCGAGGTGCAGGCCTACACCTATGGCGCCTGGCAGGCTGCAGCGTCGATCCGCGCGGCGCTGGACGACAGCGAAGGCGCAGCGGCCTACGCGGCCAAGGCTGAATTGCTGCGCGACGCGTTCGACGCACGCTTCTATGACGCGGCGCTGGGCACCTATGTGCTGGCGCTGGACGGCGACAAGCGCCCCTGTCGCATACGTGCTTCCAATGCGGGCCATACTCTGTTCACCGGAATCGCGCTCCCCGAGCGCGCGCCCTCGGTGGTGGCGACCCTGATGGAAAGCACCTCATTCTGCGGCTGGGGCATCCGCACCGTGTCCGCCGATGCGGCACGCTTTAACCCCATGAGCTACCACAACGGCTCGGTATGGCCGCACGACAACGCACTGATCGCCGCCGGCATGGCGCGCTACGGCTTCCATCCGGAAACCAGCCGCATCTTCGAGGGCCTGTTCGCGGCCTCCAACTATATCGACCTGCGACGCCTGCCCGAGCTGTTCTGCGGCTTCCCGCGCCAGCGCAGCCAGGGCCCGACGTTCTATCCGGTGGCCTGCTCGCCGCAGGCCTGGGCTGCCGCCGCTCCGCTGCTGCTATTGCAGGCCTGCCTGGGGCTGAACTTCGACACGCGCGAGCCGGCGATCACCTTCGAGGATCCTTCGCTACCGCCCTTCCTCGACGAAGTGATATTCCGCAACTTGGCTGTCGGTGGTGGCAGCGCCGACGTGGCGGTGCGCCGCTCTGGCGAGCGTGTGGTGGTTGACGTGTTGTCCCGGCAGGGGCCGATTCGGATTATCACGCGGAATTAGCCGGCGCCAGCTTCCGTGGCCTTACGCCAGTTCGAACCCATGCCGCGCCAGCGGCATGGGCATGGTGCGCTCGCCCCTTGCCACGAGTCAGGTCAGGAGACGGGGCCCAGACCCGGCGCCTGAGGATTGCGGATCCCAGCAGGCCGGGGTCCTCTCATGATGCAGTGCCCTCCGTCCAGTTCTCCGCGATGTTATCAAGCAGCGTAGCCGGGTTTTTCTCGTCACAATGCGCTCGGCGTGAGCAACTGGCTGTCCTTGCGGGCGTTCTACGCGCGTGGGCGAACGCTATCCGACCATCAACTGCTGACCTGCCAGACGCTCGGGGATAACGGGAAATCAACGTCGAGCGCTTGTGCGGGCGCTCCGCGACGAAGTGCTGCATTGTGCCGTTCGGGACCGACTGGTGTCGTATGTGCACCAGTTATAGGCGGAAGTCTCAAGTGGGTATCTTGTGTGTGCACTCAACGGCGCCTTGGTGGTGTGTAACTTCTGTCGCCTCGCGCCCAGACTTCCAGTCTGCCGTGTTAGACGCCTTCGATTGCTGGGTGGTCGCTCGGGTAAATTCAGCCCACGGACCAGACAAATGGAGACTGCCACGGTCAAACAAAAATATGCATATCGTGCCACACCACGATGGTCGGCATGTGGTCCGCGAAGGGGCGCATCAGGCTCCTTCGCAGCACGACAGCCAGGAGGAGCGATCGAATCCGGCACCGCCGAGGCCAAAAGGGATAACGTGGAATTGTTGGTCCATGGTAGGGACGGCCAGATTCGTATGCTCTACAGCTATGGCCACGATCCGCGGAACGTGAAGGGCTATCTAGTCTTGCGGGATTGCTTGCGACCGCTGGCGAGGTAACCGCGGGGACAGATGCGCCCAGATTGCCTGCGGCAATGGAGGGTGTCCCCGCCATCAATAGACCCGTCGGAGCCCCGGAAGGTGAGTTTGGCGGCGGCATTGTGAAGTCCGCGCGGACACCCGTGACAAACGTTACCGACAGTGCAATCACCATGAAGGTGAGAGAGCAGCTTCCTGCCTCCGGGCTTCGATCAGGCCGGATGCGGGTGAGTACCGATAACGGCATCGTGCAGCTCAACGGCAAGGCGCAAAGCGATACCGAAAAACTGACGGCCTTGAATGCGGTCCGAACAGTGGAGGGCGTGCAATCTGTCGTGGACGGCCTTGAGGTCGAGAAATAGGTATTGCATACCTTTCGCAGAAAAAGCCCCCGGCGATGCTTAGCGTGTTGACGGGGCGGTTGAACGTCCGGCCTGGGCATTTGATCAGGCTGGCCCCGCGCCCGACGTCTTCACGCAGTGAATGGCGGCGGAGCAGGGGAAGCGGCTGGCGGATCTAGCAGGCTGTTGAAAAGCACTCCGCCACGAAGGGCGCAGCGCAGCTAGACACGACTCGACATGCAAATGGCCGCTGAATTCCTACCATGCCATGCGATTGGGCGCCCCAATTCCGAGGCGCGCCAGAACGGCGCTGTGCGGCAACCGCGCTTTGGCGGCTCATTGCACCGCTCCTCGCGGCACCGCACCCAGTATTCGTGCGATTCGGGTCAGATTGCTGGCGATCATCGTCAGCTTGAAGTGTTGGTCCACGCGTTCGAGGCCACGATATACGGTTTGGCGAAGCCGTCCGACCGTCTTGCCCCAGCCAAAGTGCTCTT
>NZ_JBFTND010000213.1:0-12238 GCF_056397305.1 Cupriavidus sp. 05N40 | reverse complement strand
CGGTCATACAATGCGATCGATCCCGGCGCTAGCACGATGCCGTGAGATAGCGCAAGTTTTGTGTATTTCTTCAGTGTGATTTCGGGCACGACCGGGAATTCCACGGTCGGTTTCGGTTCGGAGAGATGCGCACCCAGAAATTCGGAAATCATGCTACCCGACCAACGCAGGGCACCGAGGCGTTCGCTTACCGCACGCACCATGCTGGCGGGCAACTGGGCCGGACGCGCGGTGGCGGGTTCGCCGGGGTCCGCATAGCGCCCGCTCAGGTCTTCGTTATCCTCTACCGTCTCCGACAGCCAGGCGAGGAAATGCCCTGCCAGCTCGCGGTAGGCCGGTGCGCGGAAGCCGATGGAGTAGGTCATGCACTCGCCTTCGGCGACGCCGTCGTGGGCGTACTGGGGCGGCAGGTAAAGCATGTCGCCGGGTTCCAGCACCCACTCCTGTTCGTGTGTGAAGTCCGCCAGGATCTTCAGCGGCAGGTCCGGCACCAGATCCAGCTTGGTCTGGGAGGAGATGCGCCAGCGCCGCCGGCCCGATACTTGCAGCAGGAAAACGTCGTAGGAATCGAAGTGCGGGCCGACGCCGCCACCGTCGGTGGCGTAGCTGACCATGAGGTCGTCGAGCCGCGCATCGGGGGCGAAACGGAATTGCCCCAGCAATGCCGCGGCTGCGCTATCGTGGAGGTTGACGCCCTGCACGAGCAAGGTCCACTGGCGCGCCTTGCGCGAGGGCAGGTTGTCGGCGGCGAACGGGCCCTGCTCGAGCTTCCAGCGGTTGCGGAAGTGCGACACCAGGCGGGCCTCGACGTCGTCGCGGTCGGCCAGCTCGAAAAGGGACTCTGGCGATACCGGCGGCACGATTCCCGGTACGGCCTGTCGGATCAGCAGGGGCTTGCGGTGCCAGATATCGCGCATGAAAGCGGCCGGCGTCATGCCTCCCAGCAGGGGGAGCGGCACGTCGGGATCGACGGGGCCGGGGGGCAGGGCCTGCGCGTATAATGCGGAATCGTTCATGGAGTCAAGAATTGAAAATCGCTAAGAACACGGTGGTATCCGTGGTGTACAAGCTGTCGGATGCGCAGGGCAATCTGATCGAGGAGTCGGATGAGCCGATGGTCTACTTGCACGGCGGCTATGATGGCACGTTCCCCAAGATCGAGGAAGCGCTCGAAGGCCACGAAGCCGGCTTCGAGACCCAGCTCCAGCTCGAACCCGAAGAAGCGTTCGGCGATTACGACGCCGAGATGGTCAAGGTGGAACCGCGTGACCGTTTCCCCGAGCCGCTCGAGATCGGCATGCAATTCGAAGGCGTGCCCGAAGACGGTGACGAAGACGATTCGATCATCTACACGGTGACGGACGTGGCCCAGGACAAGGTCGTGCTGGACGGCAACCATCCGCTGGCCGGCATGGCGCTGCGTTTCTGGCTGCAGGTGTCCGAGGTGCGCGAAGCCACCGACGACGAAGTGCAGCATGGCCACGCCCACGGCGCCTCGGGCGTCGAGGTGGTGGACGAGGATGAAGACGAAGACGGCGGCAACCGCACGCTGCACTGAGCGCAGGCCCGCTGCGCGCGCACCTGCTACCAAAGCCGGCTTAGCCGGCTTTTTTCATGGGTGGCACGCATGGAGGGCGCGCATGAATGGCCCGCCCCGCATCACTCCGCCTCCGGCCCATCCTTCAGGGTCACTTCGAACGGCTTGGGCGAACCCGGCGTGATCGACAGCTCGGCGAACTGCCCGGGCGTGCCGGCCGGCAGCACCACGCGGGTGACGTTGCGCAGCACCTTGCCACCTGCATCCTTGAGCGGTGTATCGATGCCGAACCCACCCTGGCCGGTATGTACGAGCAATACCTGGCCGCGGTAACGCGTGGCGAGATCGCGCAGCTGGCGCTTGTACTCCTGGAAGCCATCGCGCGCGCGGCGGCGCAGGAAGCCGTCGAACAGGGAAGGCTTGCCGCGTTGCTCCCAGCCGTTGCCGAACTGCGGATCGGCATGGGCCAGCACAACGATGCCCGGCAGGTTCTGCTGCTGCGCCAGGGAGAAGGCACGCGCGAGCCACTGGCGATTGGCCTCGCGGCGGTCTTCGAACTCGCCGTTGCGGCCGCCCTCCGAGCGATAGTGATTGTTGTCGCCAGGCAGGTTCAATGCCACCAGCAACACGCCCCCGGCGCTCCAGCGCACGTTCTCCCGGAAGCTGCGGAAGGTGGCCTGGTCGGATTGCCGCATGAGCGGCACGACGCGCTGGCCCAGCGTGGTGTCTGCCGGGTAGAACAACTCGCGCAGCCGGTTCAGGCGTTCCACCGGATCGAAATGGCCGTTCACGGCGCGCTGGCATTCCGCCCAGTCGGTTTCGCCGGGCAGGTAGACCAGCGGCAGCGGCGACTGGTCAAGCAGGCGCTGGCGCGCCGTGAGCAGGGCATCGCCGCAGGATTCGGTATCGCCCTTGATGCCGCCGAGGTGCACCACCATGTCGAGCCGGCGCGCGGCGGCGTATTCGAGCAGGCGCGTGGTACCGTCTTCGGCCGCAGGCCACTGCGGCTGGTCGGCGATCAGGGCGATGCGCACGGTCTCGCTGGCCGGCGCGCGAACGCGATTGGCCTGCGCGGCCAGCGCGTCGCCCGGCAGCGCGGGCGACGCGAGCACTACGCCGAGCACGGTGCAGCCTGCCGCCCGGGCGAGCGCGCGCGCCAGGCTGCGCCGGCTTGCCAGCCCGGTCGGCGTCATGCGGTGGCTACCGCATCCCTGGCCAGCGCACGCAGGCGGTAGAGCGCATCGAGGGCTTCGCGCGGCGTGAGGCTGTCCGGATCGAGTTCGCCGATGGCGTCGAGCAGCGCGGCTTGTTCCGGCGATATGGCTGTGTCCGCGGTGCCACTTGCCGGCTCCGCATAGTCATCCTCGTCGTCCAGCGGCGACAGCGGCGCCGCGAACAGGTCGAGCTGCGGCGTGGGCGTGGCATCCGCCGACTGCTGCTCGAGCCACGCCAGGTGCTTGCGCGCCGCGCGGATCACCGGCTGCGGCACCCCCGCGAGTTGCGCCACCTGCAGGCCATAGCTCTGGCTGGCCGGGCCGTCCTGCACCGCGTGCAGGAAGACGATGCCGTCGCCATGCTCCACCGCGGAGAGGTGCACGTTGGCTGCCTGCGTGAATTCCTGCGGCAGCTGCGTCAGTTCGAAGTAGTGGGTGGCGAACAGCGTATGGCTGCGGTTGTGCGCCAGGATGTGGCGCGCGATGGCCCATGCCAGCGCGAGGCCGTCGAAGGTGGACGTGCCGCGGCCGATCTCGTCCATCAGCACCAGGCTGGCGGGCGTGGCGTTGTGCAGGATGCCGGCAGCCTCGGTCATCTCCACCATGAAGGTGGAGCGCCCGCCGGCGAGATCGTCGGCCGCGCCGATGCGGGTGAAGATGCGGTCGATCGGGCCGATCACGGCGCGCCGCGCGGGTACGTAGGCACCCACGCAGGCCAGCAGCACGATCAGCGCGGTCTGGCGCATGAAGGTCGACTTGCCGCCCATGTTCGGGCCGGTGATCAGCAGCAGCTTGCGCGCTTCGTTGAGCTGGCAGTCGTTGGCGATGAAGGGCACGGATTCGGCGGCGAGCTGGCCTTCCACCACCGGATGGCGACCCTGCACGATGTCGATGGCGTTCTCGTCGACGCGCTCGGGCTGGGTCCAGTCCAGCGTCTGCGCGCGCTCGGCCAGCGCCGCCAGCACGTCGAGCCGGGCCAGCGCGCCGGCCACGCGCTGCAGTTCGCCGATATGCGGCAGCAATTGCTGCAGCAGCGCGTCGTAGAGCTGCTTCTCGCGCGCCAGCGCGCGGTCTTGCGCGGACAGCGCCTTGTCCTCGAAGGACTTGAGCTCGGGCGTGATGTAGCGTTCGGCGTTCTTCAGCGTCTGGCGGCGGCGGTAGTCGTCGGGGACCTTGTCGGCCTGGCCGTTGGTCACCTCGATATAGAAGCCATGCACGCGGTTGTATTCCACGCGCAGATTGGCGATGCCGGTGCGGGTGCGCTCGCGCGCCTCCAGCTCGACCAGGAACTGGCCACAGTTCTCCGAGATGTCGCGCAGTTCGTCGAGCTCGGCGTCGAAGCCGCGCGCGATCACGCCGCCGTCGCGCACCACGCTGGGCGGCTCGGGCGCCACCGCCGCGCTCAGCAGGTCCTGGCAGGCCTGCGGCACGGCCAGCTCGGCCAGGGTCAGGTTCAGCAGCGGCGCCGCGTCGTCGGGCTGCACGCAGGCCTGCACGTCGGGCAGGGCGGCCAGCGTGTCGCGCAGCGATGACAGGTCGCGCGGGCGCGCATTGAGCAGCGCCAGGCGCGCGGTGATGCGTTCCACGTCGGACAGCCTGCGCAACGCCGCGCGCAGCGGCTCGGTGCCCTGGGCGAGCAGGGCACCGATGGCCTGCTGGCGCGCCTGCGGCATGGCGCGGTCGCGCAGCGGGTGGTGCAGCCAGTGGCGCAGCAGGCGGCTGCCCATGGTGGTGGCGCAGGTGTCCAGCAGCGAGAACAGCGTCGGCGACTCGCCGCCGCGCAGCGTCTCGGTCAACTCCAGGTTGCGCCGCGTGGCGGTATCCAGGCCGACGAATTCCGATTCGCGCTCGACCGTGACGCCTTGCACATGGCGCAGCGATTGGCCTTGCGTGGAAGCGGCATAGTTCAGCAGCGCGCCCGCCGCGCCGAGCGCCGCGCCCAGCCCGGCACAGCCGAACGGGTCCAGGCTCGCCACGCCGAGCTGCTCGCGCAGGCGGCGGGTGCCGGCTTCCTGGTCGAAGTGCCACTCCGGCAGGCGCGTGCGGGCGCAGGCCAGCGCCGGCAGCTCGATGCCATCCGCGAACAGCAGCTCGGCCGGCCGGATGCGTTCCAGTTCGCGGCCAAGCTGCGCCACCTCGCACTCCATCAGGCGCAGTTCGCCACTGGCGAGGTTGAGCCACGCCAGGCCGGTCTTGCTGACGCCGCGGCGCGTGGTGTGCTGGTGCACGGCCATCAGGAAGGTGTCGGCCTTGTCCGGCAGCAGCGCCGCGTCGGTCAGCGTGCCCGGGGTGACGATGCGAACCACCTTGCGTTCGACCGGTCCCTTGYTGGTGGCCGGGTCGCCGATCTGCTCGCAGATCGCCACGGATTCGCCCAGCTTGACCAGCCGCGCGAGGTACTGGTCCACCGAGTGGAAGGGGATGCCCGCCATGCGGATCGGTACGCCGTTGGAGGCGCCGCGCGCCGTCAGCGTGATGTCCAGCAGGCGCGCCGCCTTCTCGGCGTCGTCATGGAAGAGCTCATAGAAGTCGCCCATCCGGTAGAACAGCAAGGTGTCCGGGTGGTCCGCCTTGATGCGCAGATACTGCTGCATCATGGGGGTGTGCTTGCTGCCGGAAGCATCTGCCGCCGTTTGATCCGGGTTCGTCTTTTTCTGCAATCCCATTGCCATTAAACCTGTTTGGCACGGAAAGCCGGCGCTACGCCGCCTTTCCGTGCTTGCCATCGCCTTGCCGCCCCGACTGGCGCACATGGCGCATGGCGCCGGCGCGCGCCGGGAAAAAGCCGGCCGCGCGAGGGGGCTGCCTCGGGACGCAAGGGGGTATTTCGGAAGATGGGCGATATGGTACAGCACCGGCCGCCAGGTCTGGAGGCGCGGGCTGGCCGGCGCGGCTGCCGGGACGCAGGGCGAGCGCCCGGGGAGCCGGGGCGCTGCCTGCGTGTCGTCTTCAGCGGAAGACCAGAACGGGGATGGTGCTGTGGGTGAGCACCTTCTGTGTTTCGCTGCCGATCAGCAGGCCGCTGATGCCGCTGCGGCCGTGCGAAGCCATGAAGATCACGTCGCAGCCCTGTTCCGTCGCGGTGGCGATGATGCCGCGGTAAGGCGCCGCGGAGACGGAGGTCACCGCGGCGCACGGCACGCCGGCCAGCGCGGCGGCCGCTTCGACGCGTGCCAGATCGCTGCGTGCCGCGGCCTCGACACGTTGCTCGAATACCGAGCGCTTCTCGTGACCGGCATCGCTGGACTGCAGAAAGGGATATTCCTCCACGCACATATAGGCGGTCAGCCTGGCGCCGGTTGCGCGGGCGAACTCGATGGCGGCGGCGACAGCCTTCTGCGAGAGCGGGGAGCCGTCGATGGGGAGCAGGATATGTTGGAACATGGGCGTGTGTATGTGTTTTGGAAAGAACGGACGACGTGGGGGTGGCCGGCTCAGGCCGAGGCCCTGCGCAGAATGCCGTAGAGCTCGTCCTTGAGCCGGAGCTTTTCCTTCTTGAGCGATTCGATGGTCACGCTGTCGGCGGGCACCAGCCTGGCTTCCATGTTCTTGATCTCCTGGTCCATGTCATTGTGGCGATGGAACAGCCTGGCGAAGTGCGCGTCCTGCGCCTTGAGCACCGAGATCAGTTCGCGGAATTCGGGAAACATGCGAGGCTCCTTCAGGTGGGAATCCGGGCTGCGCGGTGATCGGTCGGGGGTGCGACGGGCGCCGGCAGCGCATGCCCTCATTCTGCAGCGGCGGGGAGCCGCCGGCCTTGATATGGATCATGCGCCGGTAAACGCCTCGCAACAATACGTTCGCCCAAACAAAAACGCCCGCCCTGTGGAGGGCGGGCGTGGCGCTCGGCGGCGGCCGCTGGCAGGCGCTCAGGCGGCGGGCCTAGCGGGCTTGGCGTTGTCGAGCGAGTATGGCGACAGCAGGCGCACCATTTGCGCGAAGGCCTTGGGGTTGCCTGCCAGCACTTCGCCTTGCTCCAGCTGGCGGGCTTCGCCGGCGTAGTTGCCGGTCAGCCCGCCGGCCTCGGTCACCAGCAGCATGCCGGCGGCCATGTCCCAGGGCTTGAGGCCTTGCTCGAAGAAACCATCGGTGCGTCCGCACGCCACGTAGGCCAGGTCCAGCGCGGCAGCGCCCGGGCGGCGCAGGCCGGCGCAGCTGCGCGTCATCAGGGCGAACAGCTCCATGTACTGGTCCAGACCTTCCATGTCACGGTACGGGAAGCCGGTGCCGATCAGGCAGTCRGCCAGCTTGTCGCGGCGCGAGACGCGGATGCGGCGGTTGTTCAGGAAAGCCCCGGCGCCCTTGCTGGCGGTGAAGAGTTCGTCACGCGTGGGGTCGTAGACTACGGCCTGCGCGGGCACGCCCTTGTGCAACTGGGCGATGGACACGCAATACTGGGGGAAGCCGTGGATGAAATTGGTGGTGCCGTCGAGCGGATCGATGACCCAGACGTATTCGCTGGTTTCTTCGCCCTCGGCCCAGGACTGGCCGGACTCTTCCGCTAGAATGGCGTGTTCCGGGTAGGCCGTGCGGATGATCTCGATGATCGCAGCCTCGGCGGCGCGGTCGACCTCGGTGACGAAATCGTTGTGCTGCTTGCGGGAAACATGGACCCGGTCGACGTCCATCGACGCGCGGTTGATGACGGAACCTGCCTTGCGGGCCGCCTTGACGGCGATATTTAGCATCGGATGCATGAATCTCTCCAGGCCGGCCAGGAGTGCGCCGCCTGGCGCAAAAGGCCGGCGCGCTGCCCTCCGGGGGCGGCTGACAACACAACGAATTGTAGAAGAACGGGCGCGTCGCGATCGTGCGAGACGGGCGGCGCACCGAAGATGAAGCCTGGATTGTATATGAACCCGCTGAACCAGACGAGTGCCGCCGCCGGCGACGCCCCCGCCGTGCCGCGCAAGGCAGTCAATGTGACTCTCGATGCGCCCGCTGCCTTTGCCGCCGTGCGCTTCGTGCTGGTGGAGACCAGCCATCCCGGCAATGTCGGCGCGGTGGCGCGCGCGATCAAGACCATGGGTTTCGGCGCCGAGCCGGGCCGCCTGGTGCTGGTCTCGCCGCGCGAGCCGGAGGTGCGCGCGCACCCGGATGCCGTGGCCATGGCCAGCGGCGCCGACGACGTGCTGGCCGCCGCGGTGATCGTGGACGATATCGAAAGCGCGCTGTCCGGTACCGCTTATGCCGTGGCGCTGACGGCCCGCCAGCGCGAGTTCGGGCCGCCGCGCCTGCTGCCGCGCGATGCCGCCGCACAGGCCGGCCAGCGCATCGCCCTCCAGCTTGCGGCCGCCCCGGTCCCGGGCATGCCCGCGCCGGGCGCCCATGTGGCCTTCGTCTTCGGCAACGAGCGTTTCGGCCTGCCCAACGAGGCCGTGGACCGTTGCTCGGCCGTCACCCATATCCCCGCCAACCCGGCCTACACCTCGCTCAACCTGGCCCAGGCCGTGCAGCTGGTGGCCTACGAGATGCGCCTGGCGCTGCTGGAGCCGCGCGCCACGCCGCAGGCCGAGATCGGCTATGCTGGCGAACCGGCCACGGCGGAGCAGGTGGAGGCGATGTTCGGCCATCTGCAGACGGGTCTCGAAGCGATCGGCTTCCTGGACCCGGCCACGCCGAAGAAGCTGATGCCGCGCCTGCGCCGGCTGCTGGCGCGCAGCGGGCTGGAGCGCGAGGAAGTGAATATCCTGCGTGGCATCGCCAAGCACATGCTGCTGGCCTCGCAGGGCAGCGTCCCTGGCTCCCGGAGTGGGCCAGGCCAACAGGAGAAGTGAGCGGTGGCGGAGATTCCTGCCTTCTACATGCGGGGCGGCGCCAGCAAGGGTCTGTTCTTCCTGGCTGACGACCTGCCGTCCGATCCCGCCGGGCGCGATGACGTGCTGCTGCGCGTGATCGGCTCGCCCGACCCTTATGGCACGCAGGCCGACGGCCTGGGCGGAGCCACTTCCAGTGCCGGCAATGTCGTGCTGGTACGCCGTTCGCAGCATGCCGGCTGCGACGTGGACTACCTGTTCGGCGCGGTGGCAATCCGCGCGGCCCTGATCGACTGGTCGGGCCGTTGCGACGACCTGTCCGCGGCCGTCGGGCCGTTCGCGATCTGGCGCGGCTTCGTGCCGGCGCGCGACAGCATCACCACCGTGCGCATGTGGCAGCAGAACACGGGCGAAGCCATCGTGGCGCGCGTACCTTGCCGCAATGGCCATCCGCTGGAAGCCGCCGGTTTGCGCGAGGCGGGCGTGCCATTCCCTGCCGCGGAAATCGTGCTCGACTATTCGGAGTCGGACTCCATCGCCTCCGCCGCTTCCTCCGCTTCCGCCCCTGCCTCTACTTCGCAACCGCTGGAGCGCGCCCTGGTGCGCAGCAGCGCGCGGCGCCTGATGACCGGCCTGGTCCACGTGCCAGAGCGATGTTGACGACTGGCGCCGCGGGTGTCCGTGCCACGGCACGGATGCGACAGCGGCGCTTGCGCAGTCAATGTCCATGACGGCAGCAGGGCAGCAAATCTCTTACACTCCCTGCTCCCGTTCCCACCGGCCAATGACCATGCCGGCGATCGCGTTTTCCCCCGGATGGACCGGGGCGCGCGGCGCACGGCGTGGCAACACGACACGACCAAGATGTTCTCTCGTCTGAAGGAAGATATCGACGCCATCATGCGGCGCGATCCCGCCGCGCGCAGCCGTCTCGAAGTGCTGACCTGCTATCCCGGGCTGCATGCCGTGATGTTCCATCGTTGCGCGCATGCCYGCTGGAACGCCGGCTTTCACTGGCTGGGCCGGTGGATCTCGCACTGGTCGCGCTTTCTCACCGGGATCGAAATCCACCCGGGCGCCACGGTGGGGCGGCGCGTGTTCATCGACCATGGCATGGGCGTAGTGGTGGGCGAGACCGCCGAGATCGGCGACGACTGCACCATCTACCAGGGCGTGACCCTGGGCGGCACCTCGCTGTACAAGGGCGTGAAGCGGCATCCGACGCTGGGCGCCAACGTGGTGGTGAGCGCCGGGGCCAAGGTGCTGGGCGGCTACACCATCGGCGAAGGTGCGCGCATTGGCTCCAACGCCGTGGTGCTCAAGCCGGTGCCGCCGGGTGCCACCGCGGTCGGCGTGCCGGCGCGCATCATCTTGCCGGATGYGCCCAGCGACCAGCAGGGCGCCAAGCAGGAATTCTCCGCCTACGGCATCACGCCCAACGCGGACGATCCGGTTTCGCTGGCGCTCAAGAGCCTGATCGACAACGCCGCGCAGCAGCACGAGCGGCTGGAGACCGTGCTGGCGGCGCTGGACCGGCTCGGCGAGCATCTCGAGAACACGCCCAACGACCGTTTCGATGCGAGCGAGCTGCGCAAGCTGATGAAGTAGGTGATGAAGTAGGGGCTGCGGCGCCGCGGCTCAGTCCAGTTGTGGCAGCACGCTGAAGCCGCCGGCGTCGAGTTGCAGCACCGCGGCGCGCGGGCGCTTGCCGTCGAGGTCCCAGTCGGTCAGCACCCAGCGCACGCCTTCGGCGCTCTCGTGGCGGGCGGGCCGGTGGGTGTGGCCGTGCACCAGCACCGGCGCATGGCTGGCGTGCAGCAGCGCTGCCACGGCTTGCGGCGTAGTGTCGCCGTAGTCCGGCAGGGCGTCGCGGCGCGCCTGGTTGGCGCGGCCGGCCTCGCTGTCGGCGCGCAGGCGGCGCGCCACGCGCAGGCGCAGCGCCAGCGGCAGCGAGAGGAAGGCGCGCTGCACCCAGGCCTTGCGAGTCCAGTGGCGAAAGCGCATGTAGCGCTGGTCGTCCGTGCAGAGCATGTCGCCATGGCTGAGCGCCACGCGCTGGCCGGCGCAGTCGATCACGGTAGGGTCGGGCAGCAGCGTGGCCCCGGCAGCGCGCGCAAAGCGCTGCCCCAGCAGGAAATCGCGGTTGCCGTGCATCAGGTACACCTGCACGCCGTGCCCGGCCAGCTGATGCAGCCTTGCCGCGACCTGTGCGGCGAAGGGGCTGTCGGTTTCCTCGTCGCCCACCCAGAACTCGAAGAAATCCCCGAGGATGAACAAGGCGCGCGCTTGCAGTGCGGCGCGCGCGAGCACGCGCTCGAAGGACGCCAGCGTGCGCGGCATGCCCGGGGTGAGATGCAGGTCGGAAATGAACCACGCCGGCGCGGGCACCGCTAGGGCGCCGGCCGCCGGCATGGAGGGGGTCACGGTCATGTGCATGGAAAGAGAATACGGCTCGACAGCCGCGACCCGCGGGGCCCGGCGGTGCGTCCCGCCGGGGATCGCCGTGGCGTTACTCGACCACCACGGCCTTTTCGATGACCACGTCTTCGAGCGGCACGTCCTGGTGGAAGCCGGCGCTGCCGGTGCGCACGCCCTTGATCGTCTCGACCACGTCGGTGCCGTCGGTCACCTTGCCGAACACGGCGTAGCCGAAGCCTTGCGGGGTCGGCGAGGTGAAGTTGAGGAAGTCATTGTCGACCGTGTTGATGAAGAACTGCGCGGTGGCCGAGTGGGGCGCGTTGGTACGTGCCATGGCAACCGTGTAGCGGTCGTTCTTGAGGCCGTTGCCGGCTTCGTTCTCGATCGGGGCGTCGGTGCCCTTTTGCTTCATGCCGGGCTCGAAGCCGCCGCCCTGGATCATGAAGTTCTTGATCACGCGGTGGAAAACGGTGTTGTCGTAGTGGCCCTTGCGCA
Organism: Cupriavidus sp. 05N40; assembly: GCF_056397305.1. NCBI lineage: Bacteria > Pseudomonadati > Pseudomonadota > Betaproteobacteria > Burkholderiales > Burkholderiaceae > Cupriavidus > Cupriavidus sp. 05N40. Next base: position 818 of record NZ_JBFTND010000213.1, on the reverse strand, counting down.
CGTACGACAGGAAGTTTTCAACCGACTTCGGCGCCTTCTCGGCATCGAGTTCGATGGTGATGACACCCTGGCTGGTGTGGAGTTCTACCTTGGACATTTGCTTTCCTCTGTTCGGTGATGCCTGGTGGTTGCCTGGCGTTGTGATTGCCCGGCGTTATTTGACGACCGTGGCGGACTCGATGACGATCGGCGTGGCCGGCACATTGCGCATCGGGCCATATGACGTGGTAGGCGCGCTCTTCATCTTTTCGACGGTATCCATGCCATCCACCACCTTGCCGAACACGGCGTATCCGTTTCCGTCCGGCTGCGGATAGTCGAGACTGGAATTATCCACCACATTGATGAAGAACTGGGCGGTGGCCGAGTTGGGATCGCTGGTGCGGGCCATTGCCACCGTGCCGGCCTTGTTCTTCAGGCCGTTCTGCGCTTCGAGCTGGATCGGCGCGCGCGTGGGCTTTTGCTTCATGTCGCGGTCGAAGCCGCCGCCTTGCACCATGAAGCCGTTGATGACCCGGTGGAAGATGGTGCCGCTGTAGAAGCCGCTCCTGACATATTCCATGAAGTTGGCGACGGTCTTGGGCGCGGCGTCCGGGTAGACCTCGAGCGTGAACTTGCCGGCACTGGTGACGAACTGCACCCGCTCGGTTTTGGTCTGCTGGGCCTGCGCGGCCAGCGGCGACAGCGCCAGGGCACCGGCGAACATGCCGGCAAGGACGAGGCGACGCGAAAAGATCATGCTTGGCTCCGTGGATCGGGGAAACATAGGGGCAGGGCGGCGGCGCCGCGCCTGTTGGGCCTGTCGGGCAATGTGCTAC
>NZ_JBFTND010000212.1:0-12272 GCF_056397305.1 Cupriavidus sp. 05N40 | reverse complement strand
GCTCAGGCTTGCTCGTTGAGCAGCACGCGGCAGCGGATAAAGGCGCTTTCCTTGCCGAGTGCGGCGACCAGTTCGTCCGACGGCGCCTTGTCCAGGTCGGTCACCACATAGCCCATTTCCCCGCTCGTCTGCAGGTGCTGCGCCACGATGTTGACGCCGTCGCGCGCCAGCAGCGTGTTGAGCGTTGCGAGCGCGCCGGGCGCGTTGCCGTGCACGTTGAGCAGCCGCGCCGGCGAGGTCAGCGGACCCGGGCTCACCTCGGGGAAGTTGACCGCGCCGATGGTGTCGCCGGTGCGCAGGAAGGCGATCAGCTTGGTGGCGACCTCGGTGCCGATATTCTCCTGGGCTTCCTCCGTGCTGCCGCCGATATGCGGCGTCAGGATGGCATTGGGCACGCCCTGCAGCGGGCTGTCGAAGCGGTCCGCGTTGGTCTTGGGTTCTTGCGGGAAGACGTCGATGGCCAGGCCGGCGATATGGTTGTCGTCGCAGGCCGCGCGCAGCGCCTCAATATCCACCACCGTGCCGCGCGAGGCGTTGATCAGGATCGCGCCGCGCTTGAACTGGCGCAGCACCACGGCGTCGATCATCTTCCTGGTCTGGGCCGTGGCCGGCACGTGCAGCGTCACGATATCCGCATGTGACACCGCATCCGCCAGCGAGCGCGCCGCGCGCGCCGAGCCGAGCGACAGCCTGGCCTGCACGTCGTAGTACACCACGCGCATGCCCATGGCTTCGGCCAGCACCCCGACCTGCGAACCGATATTGCCGTAGCCGATGATGGCGATGGTCTTGCCGCGCGCCTCGAACGAGCCCGTGGCGCCCTTGGCCCATTTGCCGGCATGCGCCAGCGTGTTCTTCTCCGGCACGCGGCGCAGCAGCAGGATGGCCTCGGCGATCACCAGTTCGGCCACCGAACGCGTATTGGAGAACGGCGCGTTGAAGACCGGCATGCCCGCGCGCGCGGCGGCATCCAGGTCGACCTGCGAGGTGCCGATGCAGAAGCAGCCGATGGCCAGCAGGTGCCTGGCCGCCTCGATCTCCGGCGCGCCGAGGTGCGTTGCGGAGCGGATGCCGAGGATCTGGTGCGCTTGCGGCGCTTGGTGCAGTTCCTCGCCGGCGAGCGCGCCGCTGCGGCGCTCCACGGTGACGAGCGCCTCCTTGAAGCGTTCTACGGCGGTGTCGTGGATGTTTTCAAGCAGAAGGGCAGAAGTCATGGCGATGGCAGCAATAGCAATGGCGAAGGGCGGTGGCGAAGGCGGCGGCGGCGCGGGGGAGGCTGCGCATGGCGCGCGCGGCGAAGGGCGCGGGCCGCGGGCGCACGGCGGAACGAGCCGTGCCATGGTAACGCAGGCAGCGCCGCCACACCGAACACCCACATTGGCGCCAATGGCAAATGCCGGACGCCCGACGGGGTGYGCCCATCCGTGCCTTGCCGCGCAGGATTGACAGCCAGTTCCGGGCGTGCGTACACTATTTCGGAACGATGTTCTGTCTAATAGAATATTGTGATGAAAACAGGACAGCCAAGACGCYGCGCAACGCAATGCGCGGCGCGGATCATCCCCGGAGACCTTGATGCACACCCGCTCACCCGCCCGCCTTCTCGCCGGCATCGCGCTGGCCGCCCTCACGGGCACCGTCAGCATTGCCTCCCGTGCCGACACCTGGCCCGACAAGCCGGTGCGCATCGTGGTGCCGTACTCGGCCGGCGGCACCACCGATTTCGTCGCGCGCCAGGTGGCGCAGAAGCTCACCGAGAGCACCGGCAAGTCCTTCTTTGTCGAGAACAAGCCCGGCGCCAGCGGCACCATCGGCACGCTGCAAGTGGCGCGCGCGGCCCCCGACGGGTACACGCTGCTGGCCAACGACACCACGTACACCATGCTGCCGTCGCTGTTCAAGACGCTGCCATGGGACTACAACAACGACCTGGTGCCCGTGACCACCTTCGCGCAGACGCCGGTGATCCTGATCGTGCCGGCCAACTCCCGTTTCAAGACATTGCAGGAGCTGATCGACTTCGCCCGGCAGAATCCCGGCAAGCTGAACTTCGGCTCCGGCGGTAACGGCAGTTCCACGCATCTCTCGGCCGAGGTCTTCAAGAAGGAGGCCAAGGTGTCGATCACCCATATCCCGTACAAGGGCGCGGGCAATGCGCTGATGGACCTGATCGCCAATAACCTGGATATCCTGATCACCGCCACGCCGACCGCCGTGCCGCAGATCAAGGGCGGCAAGGCGCGCGCGCTGGCCGTGACCGGGGCGACGCGCGTGCCCGCGCTGCCGGACGTGCCAACCTTTGCCGAAGCCGGCCTGAAGGACTACAAGGTGATCAACTGGTTCGGCCTGGCGGCGCCCAAGGGCACGCCGCCCGCGCTGGTGGCAAAGCTGCAGGCGGAGGTGAGCAAGAGCGTCAACAGCGCCGAGGTGAAGGAGCGCCTGGCCAGCCTGGGCGCGCAGCCGGGCGGTATCTCACCGGCCGATTTCGCGCGCCGCATCAAGGACGACACGGCCCTGTGGACCCGGGTGGCGAAGGCCGCCGACGTGAAGGCGGAGTAGGCGGAACGCGGCCAGATGGCGACCAGATTGCGGCCAGATGGCGGCCAGATGGCGGCCAGATGGCGGCCAGGTCGCGACAGGAACCCGACAAGAACCCGATAAGGAACGACCATGTATTTCAGAACCGTGCCCAGGGAGATCCCGCTGCAGGTCTTCTCGTCCATGCCCGCCCATTTCCGCAAGGCCGGCGTGCGCTCCGAGTGGGCCGATGCCAACAAGGGCGGGGCCTGCATCGACAGTTTCCTGGAGGGGCCGGTGTTCGATGCAGCCGGCAACCTTTACGTGACCGATATCCCGTTTGGCCGGATCTTCCGTATTTCCCCGGCGGGCGCGTGGTCATTGGTGGCCGAATACAAGGGCGAGCCCAACGGCATGAAGTTCCTGAATGCGCGCGAGCTGGTGGTGGCGGACTACCGCAACGGCCTGCTGCGCGTGCAGGTCGAGACGGGCGAGGTGACGACGCTGCTGGGACGGCGCAACGCCGAGCAGTTCAAGGGCGTAAACGACCTGGTGATCGCCCGCAACGGCGACCTGTATTTCACCGACCAGGGCCAGACTGGCCTGCACGACCCCACCGGGCGCGTCTACCGCCTGCGCGCCGGCGGACAGCTCGACCTGCTGCTGGGCAATGTGCCCAGCCCCAACGGGCTGGCGCTGTCGTGCGACGAGAAGGTGCTGTTCGTGGCGGCCACGCGTGGCAACTGCGTGTGGCGCGCGCCGCTGCAAGCGGACGGCAGCGTGTCCAAGGTGGGGCAGTTCTTCACCTTCTACGGCACCAGCGGGCCGGACGGCATGGCCATCGACGGCCGCGACCGGCTGTTCGTGGCGCATGCCAGCCTGGGCTGCGTGTGGGTGCTCGGCAAGCGCGGCGAGCCCGAGGCCATCCTCGCCAGCACGGCGGGCGCCACCACCACCAACCTGGCCTTCCAGCCCGGCACCCATAAGGTGTTCGTCACCGAATCGGAAACCGGCTCCATCCTGTGCGCCGACCTGGCCGAGGCCGGGCTGGCCGGCTGAGGCTCACTTCGGCAGCAGGTCCTGCAGGTCTCGCAGCGTCGCGCCCCCGCTGGGCACGCCCGGTACGGCGGCGAGCGGGCCGGCGCCCTGGCTGGCGGCCGGGGCAGGTGCCGCCGCGGGACTGGCGGCGCTGACCGGCGTGCCGTGCGCGATGACCGGCACCGCCGACGGGTCCAGCCGGCCGTTCTGGCCCAGCGCGACCTGGCCGCAACCGCTCAGGAAGCCGTCCTTCTTCAGGCTGTTGGTGATGTCGATGGCAAGCACCGCCGCGCGTTCCTCGATGGGGATCGCCTGGGCGCCGCGGCTGAACGAGTACTTGCCCTTCCACACCGCGCGGTTCTGCATGGCATCGGTCAGCGTGGTGCCGTAGTTGATCGACATGCGGTTGCCGTAGGCGCCGATCACACCCCCGCCATTGGCGATGGTCAGGATGGAATCCGCCCGGAAGCCGCGCATCTTGTTCGTGAGGGCGGACGAGTCCAGCTCCAGGCCCGATAGCTCGTCATAGGCCGCTTCCACGCCACACTGCTTGGCCAGCTCGCGGAACTTGGCGGCGAACGCCAGCGAGAAATCGTTGTTCCAGCCCATGCCCGTCGTGCCCACCACATACATGCGGGCGGGCTTGCCGTTATAGTCGGTGGCGCGGGTAGAGACGGCGACGGTCGCCGGCGCGCACCCGCCCAGCAGCAACAGGACGGCAGCGGCGGCAGCGGTGCCAATACGGTATGTGTGGTTCATGCTCGTCGTTACTTCACATAGGAAAAGTAGTAGGGGCTGGAGACGGACCGCATCACGTAGCGCCCGTTGCCTTCGGTCAGCCGGTAGCAGGTTTGCATGCTGCTGAACCTGGGGTCGCCCATTTCGATGCAGACCTGACCGGCCTCCTGCTCGATGCGGTAGCGGCCGGGCGAAGTGCCGCGGCTGACCGAGTTGGTGACATCGAGGCTGCCGCCTTCGCGGATATCCATCCACAGCGTGACACCCGAAGGCGCGGTGGCGTTGATGCGGCCGAGATGCGCGAAGTGCGCGGCCAGCTCGGCGCCGGTGAGCTGCCGGTCTTGCGCGCCGGCCGCCGGCTGCGGCGCCGGAGGCCGTGCTTGCGCGGCGGGCGCCGGGGGCGCTGTCTCGCTGCGAAAGCGCTGCAGCGCCAATGCCGACCTGGCCGGCACCTCGCCGATCCATTGCGCGGGCACGGCGAAGTTGAGGTTCTGCGCGTCGGTGCGCATCAGGTAGGTGATGCCGATCAGCTGGCCGTCGGCATTGAACAGGCCGCCGCCGCTGGACCCGGGCGAGATCGGCGCGGTGGTCTGGATACGCACCACGCGGCCGTTGGCGTCCTTGTTCAGGGAGGAGAGCAGGCCGTCGCTGAGCGTCAGCTCAAAGCCGCGCGGCGCACCGATGGCATAGACTTTCTGGCCCACCTTGAGCGACGCGAGCGGGGCGATCTTCACGGGCGGCGCGCCCAGCCCCTTCGCCTGCAGCACGCACAGGTCGCGCTCCACATCGGCATGCACCAGGCGCGCGACGTGCATGGTGTTCTCGCGCCGGATGCCGATGGACTTGCCATTCTTGAGGACATGGCAGTTGGTGACCAGTTCTTCCGGGCCGGTGACCACCGAACTGCCCAGGCCGATCGTGCCGCCCTGCGCGTCGAACACCGTGACCACCCAGATGCTTGGCGACTCCCGTTCATACAATTCCGCCGAATCCAGCGCAAGGCCGGAGAGGGGGATGCCGGCAGTCAAACACGAAATTGCGACGTAACCCGCGATTTTTTTCGCCCGACCCATGATGTTGTTGTTGGTGACTGTTTTCTTGCCGGATTCAGCCGCTGCCCGGGCTGTCCGGTCTTTCCCGGCCTGCTTTGCAGACGCTGCAGGCGATCTGGCCGGGGCTGCCTATCATAAACGTTCCGCCCGCCGCGCTAAAGCTTTGTGGCTGCCAGCCGACAATTAACGGGCAGGAATATCCCCGGGTGGTGCCGCGGCTTTTCCGGCCGGACTGCCGGCATCCTCGCCACCCGCCCACCCAACCGCAACCTGGAACAGGACAATTCATCCATGGATACCTCCATCGTCAGCGCGGCGAGCAACCCCGGGACCGACCCGGTCAGCTTGCTGATGCTGCGCAAATCGCTTGACCTGCAGGCCAACAGCGTGGCCACGCTGATGGCATCGGCGGCGCCGGTCGGCGTGCCCGCCAGCAACCCCCCGCATCTGGGCCAGAACATCGACATCAAGGTGTGACAACGGGGCAGCCCGCGTCCGGGGTGACCCCGGGCGGGGGCTGTCTATTTCGGGGTGCCGGCGTGCCGGCGCCGTTCCCGTTCATGCGGTAATCTCCACCATCCCGTCACAATGGCGCGGCCGCTTTCATCGAACGGGAACACACGAATGAACGTACTGATATTCGGCGCGACCGGCATGGTCGGACTGGGCGTGCTGCGCGAATGCCTGCTGGCCGAAGACGTGGCGCGCGTGCAGACGGTAGGCCGCACGCCGACCGGCCAGCAGCATCCCAGGCTGACCGAACTGGTGCATGCGGACCTGCTGCACTACGACGGGATCGAGCCGGCGCTGACAGGTTTCGACGCGTGCTTCTTCTGCCTGGGCGTGTCCTCGGGCGGCATGTCCGAAGCCGAGTACACGCGCGTGAGCTACGACATCACGCTGGCCGCCGCGCAGGTRCTGGCCCGGCTCAACCCGCAGATGACCTTTGTCTATGTTTCCGGCGCGGGGACCGACAGCACGGAGAAAGGGCGCTCGATGTGGGCGCGGGTGAAAGGGCGTACCGAGAACGCGTTGCTGAAATTGCCGTTCAAGGCAGCGTATATGTTCCGCCCGGGCGGTATCCAGCCGTTGCACGGCATCCGTTCCAAGACGGCGGCCTACCGGATTCCCTACATGATTGCGGCGCCGGTGCTGCCTTTGCTGCGGCGCTTGTTTCCGGCTTATCTCACTACTACCGAGCAGGTGGGGCGTGCCATGCTGATTGTGGTGCGGAGGGGGTTTCCTCGGGGGGTTGTCGAGGCTCGGGATATTGATGGTATGCGGTAGTTTTTGCTTTTTTTTGGCTTTTTTGGGCTTGGCGGCTTGAGTCTCATTTGGCGTTTATGCGTATGAGGGTGTGCTTTGCGTCTCTGGGCCTAGCGGCGCGGGCTTGGTAGCCCGTTCGCACACATGTAAGTGTCACTTTTCTTTTCTCGAAAAGAAAAGTAACCAAAAGAAAGCGATTCTTGCAGAAGGCTGGGCGCTCAGATTTTATGGGTGGTGGTGGTTTCGTGGTGGGTCTCATGGCTTTGGCTGGGCTGCTGGCGCTACCGGTTTGCTCGCCTGCGGCATCGCGGGTGGCGTTCGATTCGTGGTGGCGCTGCATGATGGCGTTGGCCCAGGTAGTTCAGGCTGCTGCCGCGACCGGGGTGGATGGGCGCGTCATAGGAACGGCGCTCGATTCGTGGTGGGCGCGGTGACCCCTGTTTGAGCTCGGTGCYTCATAGCTCGGACCTGTCAGAAATTTTGTGTTTGGGGCATAACATGTCGCCACCCGGTACACCCGGTACACCCGGTACACCCGGTACACCCGGTACACCCGCGCACCGGTCCACCGCGCCCACCACGAAACCAAGAGGGTGCTATGTCGTGGTCGCTTAAGCCGGTRACGGCAGATGGCCGAACAAGCAGTGCGCCCGCCATCATAGGTCTGACCCCGAAACCACTGTCGCCCGCAAGATCGCGGCCGCCCGCCCCGGTAACGGCAGGATGCAAGCAGAACCAAGAACCCCACGACGAAACCAGCAACACGAGAAACCCCAAGGTTTCTGCCCCTGCCGGCCAGGCAGCCCGCTTTCTTTGCCTACTTTCTTTTCGGGGAAAAGAAAGTAGGTCGCTCCGGGGGAGCGAAAGCCTTTGAATTTGACTTTGAATTAGCCTTTGACTTTGAATTAGCCTTTTACTTTGAATGAGCCTTTGGCTTTGAATTAGCCTTTGACTTTGTCTTTGAATTTAAGCCTTTAAATCCAACGCGAAAAAACGAAATGACACTCACCAGAATACCCAAACCTAGGCACCAATCATCCCATCTTAAACACTATCCCCGCGCCCGCCCCGCCAACACCTGACTCAGCCCCAGCCCAGCCACGGCCGACAAGGCCGAAAACAAAAACACCGAGCTATAACCCGCATGGCTGGCAATCACCCCGGCCACCGGCCCTGTCACCCCCAGCGACAAATCCAGAAACAGCGCATAAGCACCCAGCGCCGAACCGCGGTTGCTGGCCGGCACCAGCTTGACCGCTTCCATGCCCAGCGAAGGAAACACCAGCGCAAAGCCGAATCCGGTAACGGCCGCGCCGGCCAGCGCCATGGCCGGGGAGTCCGCCATCCAGATCAGCGCCAGCCCGAGCGCTTCCACCGCGAACGAGCACAGCGCCACCCGGTAGCCGCCAAAGCGGCCGATGCTGTCGGCCAGCAACAGCCGCGCGACGATGAAGCTCACGCCAAGGCTGGTCAGCGCAAGCGCGGCATGGTCCCAGCCATGGCTGGCGTAGTACAGCGTGACGAAGGCCGTGATGGTGCCGAAGCCCACCGAGCCCAGCGCCAGGCACAGGCCGAACGGCGTCATGTGGCGGAACACGGTGCGGAAGGGCATGCGCGCGCCCTTGACGGTGGGCACCGCCGTCTTGCGGCGCGCCAGCGCGAACGCGGCCGCCGCCAGCGCGGTGGTGGCCAGGCCCAGCGTGGCGAAGCCCCAGTGTTTGTCGAGCAGCACGCCCAGCGGCGCGCCCAGCCCCAGCGCCCCGTAGGTGGTCATGCCGTTCCACGAGATCACCTTGCCGGTGAAGCGCGGACCCACGTCGCCGATGCCCCAGGCGATGGTGCCGGTGGTGACCAGGCTCTCGCCCGCGCCCAGCACCAGCCGCCCGGCGAACAGCCACGCCAGGCTAAGCCATGGCGTGCCTGCGAATGTGCTGGACAGCATGACCAGCAGGCCGCTGCCGGCGCACAGCGCGAGCCCGAGCGTGACGGATTTCTTCGGGCCTTGCAGGTCGCACAGGTTGCCGGCCCAGGCCCGGCTGAGCAGCGTGGCCAGGTACTGGATGCTGACCGCGAGGCCGGCGACCACCGTGCCGTAGCCCAGGTCGCCGTGCACGAAGCCGGGCACCACCGCCAGCGGCAGCCCGACGGTCAGATAGGCGATGAAGTTGAAGAAGACGATGGCGACGATGCGCCGGCTGATGCTGCCTTGACGGTGTTCCCCGGACGGGGCGGCGAGCGTCGGACTGTTTGCGGACATGCGATGCGGGGCGGAATGGCGATATGACGGAACAACGGGGTCGGCACAGGCGGGTCCATCGCGCGGCGGCGGCCGGGCAACGGGCTGTGGCGGGGAAGGCGGCTTGGGCTTGCCGGCGGCTACTCGCGTCGCGCGGTGGACGCGGCAAGGCGGGGGCGGCGCGGCTTCAGGACTGGCAAGGACATGGCAGGGCGGGCGGTTGGCCGGCGCTTGTCCCCAGATGCGGGCCGGTGAAAAGAATCCGCCCGGTCATGTGCGATCGCGCCGGGCTGGTATCGCGATTTTAAGCGTCTGTTTAGTTCGTGTAAATCGGCAACGGGATTTACCGTTGCATCCATGCTCGAACCCGAGCCGGTCCGGTGAAAAAGTTATCCATGAGCATCTTTTTCTTGCCTGGCGCGCATTGCGGCGGCCCGTGCACGTAGGTCGCGGGAGGCGGACAATGGCCGCTGGCTGTGCAAGGTGTCTTCTCCGTGGATGGCTGACCCAATGAAAGGACCGATCATGCAACTCGGAATCGTGGGGCTTGGGCGCATGGGCGCGAACATCGCAAGGCGGCTGCTGCGCGGGCAGCACGAGGTCGTGGTGTACAACCGCAGCGCGGACAAGGTGCAGGAACTGGTGAGCGAGGGCGCCCGCGGCGTTTCCAGCATCGAAGACCTGGTCGGCAAGCTCGAGGCGCCGCGCGCCGTCTGGGTCATGCTGCCGGCCGGCGAGCCCACCGAGCAGATGATCGCGTCGCTGGCCGGCTTGCTGGCGCCCGGCGATGTGATCATCGACGGCGGCAATACCTTCTACAAGGACGACATCCGGCGTGCCGGCGAACTCGCCGGGCGCCAGCTTCACTACATGGATGTGGGCACCTCCGGCGGCGTGTGGGGGCTGGAGCGGGGCTACTGCCTGATGATCGGCGGCCCGGCCGAGGTGGTGGAGCGGCTCGATCCGCTGTTCGATGCCCTGGCCCCCGGCTACGGCACCATTCCCCGCACGCCGGGGCGCGATCCGGCCAGGAGCCGTGCCGAGCGCGGTTATATCCATGCCGGCCCGGCCGGCGCCGGGCATTTCGTCAAGATGGTCCACAACGGCATCGAGTACGGCCTGATGCAGGCCTATGCCGAGGGCTTCGACATCCTCAAGACCCGGTCCTCCGGGAGCCTGCCCGAAGCCGAGCGCTTCCAGATCGACCTAGCCGACGTGGCCGAGGTCTGGCGGCGCGGCAGCGTGGTGTCCTCCTGGCTGCTCGACCTGACCGCGCAGGCGCTTGCCGGCGACGTGGCGCTGTCGCGCTTTCCCGGCGAGGTGGCCGACAGCGGCGAGGGCCGCTGGACCATCGACGCCGCGGTCGAGCAAGCCGTGCCGGTGCCCGTGCTGTCCAGCGCGCTGTTCGCGCGCTTCCGCTCGCGACAGGACCATACCTACGGCGAGAAGCTGCTCTCGGCCATGCGCTTCGGCTTCGGCGGCCACGTGGAATACGTCAGCGGCGGCGACGCGGAGAAGACGTGATGGCGGCCGCCGCGAAGGAGGCCGCCGGGAAGCCCCGCGCCGGCGCCCGGCGTGGCATGCAGAAGGTCCCCAAGCCGCCGCCGGCCACGCTGTTCCTGTTCGGCGCGCGCGGCGACCTGGTGCAACGCCTGCTGGTGCCTGCGCTCTACAACCTGCGCCGCGACGGCTTGCTGTGCGATGGCCTGGACCTGGTCGGCGTGGACCACAATCCCATGACCGATGCCGCCTTCCGCGCGCGGCTGGCGCAGGGCATCCGTGCCCGCGCCCGTCCCGGCGGCGAAGGGGGGCCACAAGACAAGGACAAGGGCGGCGCAGCGGCCAAGGTCTTTGACGCCGGGATGTGGAACCCGCAGGCCCGCCGCATCAGCTACCTGCAAGGCGATTTCCTCGACGACCGCACCTACGCCGCCATCGCCGCGCGCATCAAGGCCGCCGCCACGGGCAACGCGGTGTTCTACCTGGCCACCTCGCCACGCTTCTTCGGCGAAGTGGTGGACCGGCTCGCGGCCGCCGGCCTGCTCAAGGAGTCGGCCAGCGCCTTCCGGCGCGTGGTGATCKAAAAGCCGTTCGGCACCGATCTCAGGTCGGCGCAGGCGCTCAACGCGCGCGTGCTGCGCGCCATGCGCGAGGAGCAGGTCTACCGCATCGACCATTTCCTCGGCAAGGAGACCGTGCAGAACATCCTGGTCAGCCGCTTCGCCAACGGGCTGTTCGAAGCCTTCTGGAACAACCATTACGTGGACCACGTGCAGATCACCGCCGCGGAAACCGTGGGTGTGGAGCAGCGCGGGAATTTCTACGAGCACACCGGCGCGCTGCGCGACATGGTGCCCAACCACCTGTTCCAGCTGATGGGGCTGGTCGCCATGGAGCCGCCCGCGGCCTTCGGCGCCGATGCCGTGCGCGCCGAGAAGGCCAAGCTGATCGGCGCCATCCGCCCGCAGACGCGCCAGGAAGCGCTGGCCAGTTCCGTGCGAGGCCAGTACCGCGGCGGCACGGTGGCGGGGCACAAGGTGCCCGCTTACCGCAGCGAGCCCGATGTGTCGCGCGACAGCCGCACCGAGACCTATGTCGCGCTCAAGCTGATGGTGGACAACTGGCGCTGGGACGGCGTGCCGTTCTACCTGCGCACCGGCAAGCGCATGGCCGTGCGCGACACCGAGATCGCCATCTGCTTCAAACAGGCGCCATCCTCGCTGTTCCGCGATACCCGCGTGGACCGCCTCAAGCCCAACTTCCTCACCATCCAGATCCAGCCCGACGAGGGCATGTGGTTCGACTTCCAGGCCAAGCGCCCGGGCCCCGCGGTGGAGATCGACAACGTGCAGATGGGCTTTGCCTATTCCACCTTCTTCAATATGCGGCCGTCGACCGGCTACGAGACGCTGATCTACGATTGCCTGATCGGCGACCAGACCCTGTTCCAGCGCGCCGACAACATCGAAAACGGCTGGCGCGCCGTGCAGCCCTTCCTCGATGCCTGGCAAGACGCCGGGAAGGGCGCCACCGAGGTGCAAGGGTACCGGGCCGGCAGCGACGGCCCGCGCTGCGCGGATGCGCTGCTCGCGCGCGACGGCCGCAGCTGGCACAGGGCTGGCCCGATGGCTGCGCCAGCCTGATCCGGCACATCCCGCGTCGGGGTGCCAGTCCGTGCGCCTCGCGCCCCTAAATTTCTGGCCGCCGCCGCCGTTAGCCAAGACAGTGGCCCGTCATTGCAGCGTCGTCGCTCCGCACCGGCGCCAAAAGCGCCGCCGGAGCCGCGCTGCGGCGGGTCCAGGGACACGATCAACACCGCGCGGCACTTGCCCGCGCCTTGGCCGGACAAAGGAAGCGTATGAGCAGCGCGATGAGAGACATCGACGAACGGACCAACCTGACCAATAACAACCAGTTAACCAGTT